>NZ_LIPN01000220.1 GCF_001418325.1 Streptomyces atriruber
ACCACGTGGTACGTGAGGATCTTGGTGAGCTGAGCCTTGTCGCCCAGGACCTTGTCGAGGTCCGCCTTCGGGATCTTGGCGAACGCGTCGTTCGTGGGCGCGAACACGGTCAGGTTCTCGGCTTTGTTGAGGGTGTCGACGAGTCCGGCCTTCTTGACGGCCGTCACGAGTGTCGACAGGGCGGGGTTGTTCGAGGCGGCGGTGGCCACCGGGTCGTCGGCCATGCCGTCGAAGCTGCCCGCGCCGTCCTTGGGCACGGTGGAACAGGCCGGTCCGAAGGGCTCGGACATGCCGTCCGCGTGGGCCATGGGGGCGGCCAGTCCCAGGGAGAGCGGCAGGGCGAGCGCGGCCAGGGCCGCGACGGTGGCGCTGCGGGTGTGATGGACACGCATGATCGTTTCCTCCTCGGTGGAGGGTGTCCCGGGAGCGGTCCGAGAGGGGCCGGGCCCGGGAGTCGTCCGGAGGGCGAGGCCGTCGGCCGGTCGGCCGACGAGCCGCGGCGGGCGCTTCTCCGAGCACCGGAGCACTCAGTCGTCGACGTCCGTCACACCAGTGATCCGGAGCCGTCCACTGGTGCGGATTGCCGTATATCTGACTTTTCTCCGCGGTGCCGCGCAGCCGGGACACCGAGCCCTGCGAACGCATTTCGTCGGGGCCGCATCCGAACCCGGTCTCGTGCCGGTATCCCAGGAGGGCGTCGAAGATCGGGGACCCTTGATGACCTTCACGATGACGCGCGCTCTCGATGCGGTACGTGGGCGCGCAGGCCAGGCACTGTTCGCACGTGTGGCGGGCCCGGAGGGCCCCCGGAACAGACAACGGATCCATGGCACTCCGGGGCCGCGATGGTTCGAGCCCGGGAGCCCCGTCCACCGTGTGCACGGCGACAGCGCCATGTTCATCGGCGGCCTCTCCGCACTGCTGCTGCAATCGCTCCACCCGCTGGCCATGGCGGCTGTCGCCGCCCACTCCGGGTACCGGGGAGACCCATGGGGCCGCCTTCAGCGAACCAGCACGTTCCTCGCCACCACGACCTACGGCACGGCCGAGAGCGCGGAGGCGGCCTGCGCTCGCGTGCGAGCCGTGCACGCGGGAATCAGCGGAGTGACCGCGTGGGGAACGCCCTATCTGGCATCGGACCCCCACTTGCTGCTCTGGGTGCACGTCGCCGAGATCGACAGCTTCCTGCGGGCCCATCAAGAGTTCGGCGCACGCCCCCTGACGTCGGGTGAGTGCGACGTGTACGTCGACCAGACGGCGCGCATCGCGCGGGCCCTCGGGATTCCTGACCCGCCCCGGTCCCTCGACTCGCTGCACCGGTGCCTCGACGGTTACCGCGGCGAGCTGCGGTGCACGCGGGAAGCGATCGGAACCACCCGCTACCTGCTGTTCAGGCCCCCCGTTCCACTGGCGGCCATGCCGTTCTACGCCGCGCTCGCCACCAACGCCGTGGCGCTCCTCCCCGGCTGGGCGGCCTCGGAACTGCGCCTCGCGCGTTCTGCCCTCGTCGACCGATGGCTCGTGCGCCCGACGGGACACGCCGTCACCGGCCTCGTCCGGTGGGTGCTGAAAACCTGATCGTGCCCGCGCTGACCTCGGCATACAGTGGCCGGTGTGCTGCGTGAAGTGACTGCTGTTCGCTATGTGAACCCGCTGCGGACCGGCGGCTCCGTCCCCGGAGTCGTCGAGGCCGACGATCTGGGCACGTACGTCGTGAAGTTCACCGGGTCGGCCCAGGGCCGCAAGGCGCTGGTCGCCGAGATCATCGTCGGTGAACTCGCGCGCCGCCTCGGCCTGCGCTTCCCCGAGCTCGTCCTGGTCCACTTCGACCCGGCGGTCGCCGCCGACGAACCGCACCAGGAGGTCCAGGACCTGCTGCACGCCAGTGCGGGCCTCAACCTCGGCATGGACCTGCTGCCGGGCGCCGTGGACTTCACACCGGAGGCGATCGACGTCGACCCGCTGGAGGCCGGCAAGGTCGTCTGGCTCGACGCCCTCACCGCGAACGTCGACCGCACGGTGCACAGCTCGAACCTGATGATCTGGCCCACGTTCGGCGTGCACGAGCCGAAGCTGTGGCTCATCGACCACGGCGCCGCGCTCGTCTTCCACCACCGCTGGGGCGCCTCCGCCCCGGACAAGGCCTACGACTTCAAGCACCACGCCCTGGGGGCGTACGGCCCGGACATGGCGGCCGCCGACGCCGAACTCGCGCCCCTCGTCACCGAGGACGCCCTCCGCGAGATCGTCGCCCTCGTCCCGGACGCCTGGCTCGCCGACGAGCCGGGCTTCGAGTCGGCGGACGCGGTCCGCGAGGCCTATGTGGACCACCTCCTGGCCCGCGCCCGCGCCTCGGCGGCCTGGCTGCCCACCTGCTTCCCCTCCCGCGACGAACTGGCCGCCGCGGACGCCCGGCGCGCCGCCGCCACCGAGAAGGGCCGACCGGCCTGGCTGAAGCGCGTCCCCGATCTGCACGGGAAGCCCGCGGCGCAGCAGGACTGGTCGACCCATCTCGGCTGAGGGCAGCCGGTCTCACTTCTTCGGCATCAGGACCGTGTCGATGATGTGGACGTTGGCGTTGGCCGTCTTGACGTTGCCGCAGACGACGTTCGCCGAGTCGTTCACCTTGTACGACTCACCCGAACCGGACGTCGTGAGCTCGGACTTCTCCAACGTCTCGTAGGAGCCGCTCTCCAGGTCCTTGGGCGCGAGCCGCTTGCCGACCACGTGGTACGTGAGGATCTTGGTGAGCTGCGCCTTGTCGTTCAGGACCTTGTCCAGGTCGGCCTTCGGGATCTTCGCGAAGGCGTCGTTCGTCGGGGCGAAGACGGTGATGTCCTTGGCGTTGTTGAGCGTGTCGACCAGCCCGGCCTTCTTCACGGCGGTCACCAGCGTCGACAGGGCGGGGTTGTTGGAGGCGGCGGTGGCCACGGGGTCCTCGGCCATGCCGTCGAAGCTGCCCTTGCCGTCCTTGGGCACGGACGAACAGCCGGGACCGAAGGGCTCCGTCATGCTGCTCATGCCGTCGGAGGGCGCCTTGGAGGCGCTCGCGGTGGCCTTGTCCTTGGCGGTGTTGCTGCCGCTGTCGCTGCTGTCGTCGGAGCAGGCCGTCAGGGCGACAGGGAGGAAGGCGACCGAGACGACGGCGACGGCTGCGCGGCGGACACGGCGGGGGGTGGTGTTCATGACTTCTCCTGGTGTTGGGGTCCGGTTTGCGTATGGATGAGGGCGGCGGGTCAGTCCACGGTGACCACCACCGAATGACGGCCGCTCGCCCCGTCGGGGATCGTGCGGGTCCGCTCCTCGGTCTGGACCGCGCCCGTGCGGTCGGTCGCGCGCACGGTGAGGGTGTGACCGCCCGGAGCGGCCTTCCAGGGGAAGGACCACTGGCGCCAGGTGTCCCGGGTGTCCTCGGCGGCCAGGTCGGCCGTCCGCCAGGGCCCGTCGTCGACGCGCACCTCGACCTTGTCGATGCCGCGGTGCTGCGCCCAGGCGACTCCGGCGACCATCACCGTGCCCGCCTTCGGCCTGGCGAACGGCTTGGGGGTGTCGATCCGGGACTGGGTCTTGATCGGCGCCTTGGCGGCCCAGTCGCGCCGCACCCAGTACGGGTCGTAGGCGTCGAACGTCGTCAGCTCGATGTCCTCGATCCACTTGCAGGCGGACACGTAGCCGTAGAGCCCCGGCACCAGCATGCGGACGGGGAACCCGTGGGCGAACGGCAGCGGTTCGCCGTTCATGCCGAGCGCGAGCAGCGCGTCGCGGCCGTCCATCACGTCGTCCACGGGCGTGCCGATGGTCATGCCGTCCACGGACCGGGCGACCAGCTGGTCCGCGGGGCCTCCCCGGGACGGCGGCTCGACCCCGCACTCGGCGAGGACGTCCGCCAACCGCACGCCGATCCAGCGGGCGTTGCCCACATAGGGCCCGCCGACTTCGTTCGACACGCAGGTCAACGTGATGTCCCGCTCGATCAGTTCGCGCCCCAGCAGGTCCGCGAAGGACAGGGTCGTCTCGCGCGCGACGCCCTTGCCGTGGATCCGCAGCCGCCAGGTGTCGGCGTTCACCTTGGGGACCACCAGGGCGGTGTCCACCCGGTAGAAGTCCTCGGCGGACGTGACGAAGGGGCTGATGCCCGGTACGCGCAGCCGCGCGCCCTTGGGGACGGCGGAGGCGGGCGAGGCCGGAGCGGGCAGCACGATGCCTTCGCGCGAGGCGATGGCGTCCTTGCCGCGCGAGGCGTTGAACCCCCTGCCCAGGGCACCCACGCCCGCCGAGGCGGCCGCGGCCGCGGTGGCGGCGACGAGGAAGCGGCGCCGGTCCCACAGAGCGCCGTCCGTACTGCTCGCGTCCGCGGGAGCGGGGCGAAGGGCGAGCCGACCGGCGAGCACGTACAGCAGCGCCGCCCCGGCCACAGCGCCCGCGAGCGAGGGAAGCGCGTCCACGAGACCCGTGGAGTCGGGGCGTGAGGTGGCCGCGAGGGCGCCGATCACACCGAAGAGCAGTACGCCCGCCGCGCCGACCCGGCGGTGGCGCAGGGCGACGAGCCCCAACGCGACGGCCAGGAGCGCGAGCACCGCGACGATGCCCGACTGCAGCACGAGCTTGTCGTCGGTGCCGAACTCCCGGATCGCCCAGTCCTTGACGGACGCGGGGGTGCGGTCGATCGCCGCGCCCCCCACCGCCACCACGGGACCGGCCTCGGGACGCACCGCCGAGGACAGCAGCTCTGCCACCGCGAGGGCGGCGAACCCGGCCAGCGCCCCGCTCAGGGCGCCCGCCGCGGGACGCCACAGGGCGCGGCGCGGTTTCCGGCGGTTCCGTTCTGTCGTCACGTGGGGTATCCGGGGCCGACGGCTCCGCGGATTGGTGGATTCCCCGAACGAGTGAACGCGGCCGGAAACCGGCCGCGTTCGTCAGGAGGGGAGATAGGGCGGGGAGCTCAGGCGGGCAGCTCCATCAGCGCCACGGGCGAGGAGGTCGGCCTGTCCGAACCGCCCGCCGGTTCCACCGTGATGCCCATCCCCGTCGCCTTGCCCACCGCGCCCCGCATCAGGACCGTCGTCGCCGACCGGTCGGGGTCCATGAGACCGGCCGAGCGCATCGACCCGCCGTCGTCGAACCAGAGTTGGTAGACCTTGCCGCTCGGGGGCCGTGCCATGCCGTCGGCCACGAACACGGCCTTGTCGAGGCTCTTGGAGACGACGACCGTCCCCCTGGCCCCGTCCGTGAGCTCGCCGGTGCGGGTCCTTGCGTCCGGGGCGGCGAGCACCGCCGCGAGCTCCTGCGCCTGTGTCCTGGCCTGCTCCTGGGCCTGCCGGGCCTCGTCGCGCGCGTCCTGCGCCCGCTGGTGCTGCCAGACCGCGGTGCCGCCGAAGGCGACGGCCGCGGCGAGGCAGGCGGCCAGGGCCCAGCGGGCGAAGCCGCCCGCCCTGCGCCGCTGGGTGCTCGGGGCCGGGCCGCGTTCGCCGCGCGGGACGTCCTGGCGGACGGTGGCGATGCGCCGCAGCACCTCGTCCTTCAGGGCGGGGCGGGGCGCGACGGCCGACGCCAGCGCCAGCCGCGCGACGGTCGCGGTCAGCTCCCGCACCTCCTGGGCGCACGACGGGCAGAGCGCGAGGTGCTCCTCGAACTGCGCGCGCTCGACGTCGTCCAGGGCGTCGGCGGCGTAGGCCCCGGTCAGGGTGTGCAGGTCGGCCGCGCTGTTCATGCGCTCACCCCCAGGCAGTCGCGCAGCCGGATGAGGCCGTCGCGCAGGCGGGTCTTGACGGTGCCCAAGGGGAGGGCGAGGAGCTCGGCCACTTGACGGTAGGTCAGGCCCTGGTAGTAGGCGAGGGTCACGGACTGGCGCTGGACCTCGGTGAGGGCGCGCAGACAGCGGCGCACCTGCTCGCGCTCCAGACGTGCCTCGACCTGCTCGCTGACCTCGTCGAACTCGGGGGTGCGGGCGAGCAGTGCGGCCTTGTGGTCGCGGGCCGACGCCGCCTCCACCGACCGGACGCGGTCCACGGCCCGGCGGTGCGCGAGCGTGAGCACCCAGTTCATCGCCGTGCCGCGGTCCGGCCGGTAGCGGGGCGCGGTGCGCCACACCTCGACCAGCACCTCCTGGGTGACCTCCTCGGACTGGGCGTGGTCGCGCAGCACTCCGCGCACGACGCCGAGGACGTGGCCCGCCACGGCGTCGTAGACACCGGAGAAGGCTTGCTGGTCCCCGCGGGCCACCCGGGCGACCAGTTCTTGGAGATCAGGGCCGGCGGTGGACCGGGACCCGATGCGGACGACTTCATTCACGCGGTGATCCTCCAGGACGCAGACCGACGTACACCTCTGATACGTAGCCGACCGCGCACCGGATTGGTCCGCAAGCCACGCGAACCGCCCCCGGCGCTGTGCGGTGCCGGGGGCGGTTCGGGGGCGTGCGGGTGAAGAAGCGTCAGCGCAGCTGCTCGTACGCGGGGAGGGTCAGGAAGTCCGCGTAGTCCGCGTCCAGGGAGACCTGGAGGAGGAGGTCGTGGGCCTGCTGCCACTTGCCGCCCTGGAACGCCTCGTCGCCGATCTCGGTGCGGATCGCGTCGAGCTCCTCGGCGGCGACCTTGCGGGCCAGGTCCGCGGTGACGGTCTCGCCGTTCTCCAGGACGACGCCCGCGTTGATCCACTGCCAGATCTGCGAGCGCGAGATCTCGGCGGTGGCCGCGTCCTCCATCAGGTTGAAGATGGCGACGGCGCCGAGGCCGCGCAGCCAGGCCTCGATGTAGCGGATGCCGACCTGGACGGCGTTGACCAGGCCGTCGTAGGTGGGCTTCGCGTCGAGGGAGTCGATGGCGATGAGGTCCTCGGGCGCGACCTCGACGTCCTCGCGCAGCCGGTCCTTCTGGTTCGGCTTCTCGCCGAGGACCGCGTCGAACGACTTCATGGCGATCGGGACCAGGTCGGGGTGGGCCACCCACGAGCCGTCGAAGCCGTCGCCGGCCTCGCGGTCCTTGTCGTTCGCGACCTTCTCGAACGCGACCTTGTTGACCTCCGCGTCCTTGCGGGACGGGATGAACGCGGCCATGCCGCCGATCGCGTGCGCGCCGCGCTTGTGGCAGGTGCGGACGAGGAGTTCGGTGTACGCCCGCATGAACGGGGCGGTCATCGTCACCAGGTTGCGGTCCGGCAGGACGAACTTCGAGCCGCCGTCACGGAAGTTCTTGACGATGGAGAAGAGGTAGTCCCAGCGGCCCGCGTTGAGGCCGGAGGCGTGGTCGCGCAGCTCGTAGAGGATCTCCTCCATCTGGTACGCGGCGGTGATCGTCTCGATCAGGACGGTCGCGCGGACCGTGCCCTGCGGGATGCCGACGTAGTCCTGCGCGAAGACGAAGATGTCGTTCCAGAGGCGGGCCTCCAGGTACGACTCCGTCTTCGGGAGGTAGAAGTACGGGCCCTTGCCGAGCTCGATGAGGCGCTTGGCGTTGTGGAAGAAGTACAGGCCGAAGTCGACGAGCGCGCCGGGGATCGCGCGGCCCTCGACCTGCAGGTGACGCTCGTCCAGGTGCCAGCCGCGCGGCCGCATGACGACCGTGGCGAGCTCGTCGGCGCCCTTGAGAGCGTACGACTTGCCGGTGCGCTCGTCGGTGAAGTCGATGCGGCACTCGTAGGCGTCGGTCAGGTTGAGCTGGCCGAGGACGACGTTCTCCCAGGTGGGAGCGGAGGCGTCCTCGAAGTCGGCGAGCCAGACCCGGGCGCCCGAGTTGAGGGCGTTGATGGTCATCTTGCGGTCGGTCGGGCCCGTGATCTCCACGCGGCGGTCGTTCAGCGCGGCCGGGGCCGGGGCGACCCGCCAGGAGTCGTCCTCGCGGACCGCGGCGGTCTCCGGGAGGAAGTCCAGGGTGGAGGTGCGGGCGATCTCGGCACGGCGCTCGGCACGCCGGGCGAGGAGCTCGTCACGTCGGGGCGTGAACAGCCGGTGCAGCTCCGCCACAAAGGCGAGGGCCGCGTCGGTGAGCACCTCTTCCTGCCGGGGCAGGGGCTCTGCGTCGACGATGGCCAGCGGCGACGGCGCTAGTGCGGACATGTCCTGTCACTTCCTTCAGGGAGCTGCACGGACGGTGCCGGGCGAGCCGCCGGGCAGACGCGATGGCACTGGGTGCCACAGGAGCCGAGGTACGGCTTTGGGGCCCCGTCCGAGGTAACGGGCCTTCTGGTCAGTGGATACTAGTTTCCTCATAGTGGAAGTTCAATGGTTTGTTGACGTCGAGATTCTTCTCGTCGACAGAACGTGTCGCTGAGTGCCATGCCGGTCACTCCACGTGGGCCGGGGCTCCGGGGCCCCCGGAGGCCGGGGTTCCGGAGCCGGGCGGGAGGCCGGGGCCCGGCGCGAGGCGGCTCAGATCCTCCGCCGTGTCGATGTCGTACGCCTCCGCCACGTCCCCGCACTCGACGAGCGTGATCTCGCCCACGTGCTGCCGCAAGTAGTCGCGTGCCCCGCGGTCGCCGACCGCACTCGCCCCGATCCCCGCCCAGTGCCCGTTCCCGAACAGGACCGGGTGGCCCCGCTGCCCGTCGTACGCGGCCGCCGCCAGCGTCCCGGACGAGCGGTACGCGGCCCGGACCCGCGCCGTCGCCGCCGCGCCGATCCCCGGCTGGTCGACCAGCGAGACCAGCGCGGCGCCCGCGCCCGTGCCCGCGAGCGAGGCGAGCCCGGCGCGGAGCGACGAGCCCATGCCCTCCTCCCACTCCGGGTTGTCGACCAGGACGCAGCCGGGGAGCGTGGCCCGCGCGCGCACGACGTCGGCCGACGCGCCGAGGACCACGTGCACCCGCGCGCAGCCCGCCTCGCGCAGCACCCGCACGGCGTGCTCCACGAGCGGGCGGCCCCCGTGCTCCAGGAGCGCCTTCGGCCGTCCGCCGAGGCGCCGTCCGCCGCCCGCCGCGAGCAGCAGCCCGGCGACCTCTCCCGCCCCGGCCGCGTGCGCGTTCATCGGTTCTGTCGTCATGACTCCTGGATACACGAGACACCCGTCCCGACGGCGTGTGCGAAGTGGCGCATCCCGCATCAGGAACGGTTTACTGACCCGCGGCCCCCAGGCGCCCGACCAGCAACTGGAGAGTCAGTGGAACGGCACGAGAACAGCCGCACGACGGCGTGCGCAGGGGGAGCTGTGTTGCGGAGCGTGGAGCAGAGGCAAGTGACAGGGAGCGACGAGGACCCACGGGTGGCGGAACTGCGCGCCGCCGTAGCCCGGCTGCGCCGTGAGCTCGCCGCGCATCCGGCCGAGTTCACCGACCGGGGCATCGCCGAGGACGAGCTGGCCGCACTGGCGGAGATGGCGTACGGCGGCGCCCCCGAGATCCCCAGGATGCGCAGATCCCTGCTGCTCGTGGCCGGTGCGATCGGCTCGGTCAGCGCACTGGCGGCGGGCCTGGCCGCGGTGCGCGTCGCGGTCGAGATGTTCGGGGAACCGAACGCCCGGTAGAGCTGGGGAATCGGTTCTGCGGGGGAGCGGCACGGGACGTCGCGGTTCCGCCCGCCGGGCCCGTGAGGGCTCAGGCCCCCTGGAGGGCTCAGGGCCTACGCCACCCAGTGCCGACGGACCGCGTCGTCGACCGTGGGCCGCAGGTCGCCGGAGAGGGCGGCCGCCAGACGGCGCACGGCCTGCTCCGCGAGGTCCGCGGGCAGCGTGTACGGGATGCGCAGCCGGTGCTCGTGCGTCCCCGGGTCCGCCCCGAACCGGGAGCCGCCCTCGATCCGTACGCCCTGCGCGAGCACCGCACGGGCCAGCGAGGACGCGATCGGCCGCCCCAGGTCCACCCAGAGCGAGAGCCCGCCCGGCGGCACCTGCCAGCGCCACTCCGGCACATGCCGGGCCAGCGACGCGATCAGCGCGTCCCGCTGCGCCCGCAGCCGCGGCAGCCGCTCGCGCAGCACGTCGTCCATGCCGCGCAGCAGGTGCAGGGCCACCAGCTGCTCGATGACGGGCGTCGACATGTCGTTCGGCACCCGCTTCATCGCCAGCTCGGTGATCAGCCTGGACCCCGCCCGCACCCAGCCGATCCGCAGGCCACCCCAGTGCGTCTTGCTCAACGACCCGACGGTGATGACCTGTTCGCCCGCGCCGTGCGGCGCGAGCGAGGCGAAGGGGGCGGGCGGCGGCCCGTCCAGCGCGATGTCGGCGATGGTCTCGTCGATCAGCAGCCACGTGCCGGTGGCGCGGGCCGTCTCCAGGATGCGCACCCGCTGCTCGCGCGGCATCAGGCTGCCCGTCGGGTTCTGGAAGTCCGGTACGAGGTAGGCGAGTCGGGGCGCGGCCTGCCGCAGCGACGACTCGACGAGGCCCGCGTCCCACCCGTCCTCCGTGACCGGCACGGGGACCGCGCGCAGGCCCGCGCCGCGGATCGCGTCGAGGGCGTTCGGGTACGAGGGGTTCTCGACCAGGACCCGGTCGCCCTGCCTGCCGAGGAGGGTCAGGGACAGGGACAGCGCGTGCTGGGCGCCGGTGGTGATGAGGATCTGGTCGGGGAGGGTGGGCAGCCCGCGCCGCGTGAAGCGCTCGGCGACGGCGGCCCGCAACTCCGGGATGCCGTACGGGTGGTAGCCCGGCGTCGGCGCGTGCCCGGCCAGCATCGTGCCCGCCGCGGCGAGCGCCGCCCCGAGCTCCGCCTCCGGCGCGCCGGGCGCCGCCACGGCCAGGTCGAGGACGCCGTCGCCCGCCGGGAACGCCGCCACGCTGGACGGCCGCTGCCCCTGCGGCAGCTCGGTCCAGGTGCCCGCACCGCGACGGCTGAGGGCGTATCCGCCCTCGCGCAGCACGTCGTACGCCGCCGTGACCGTGGCCCGGCTGACGGTCAGCGCGGCGGCCAGCTCGCGCTCCGCGGGCAGCCTGGTGTGCAGGGGGATGCGGCCGTCGAGCAGCAGGGTGCAGACGCCTTGGGCGAGTGCGCGGTAGCCGGGGCGTTCGCCGACGGCGCCGGTCAGGAGGTGGGCCAGCTGACGGCTGCCCAGTCTCCTGTCCACTGCGTGGACCACATGTGCGTCTGCCATGCCAACTCCTGCCGATTGGCCCTGCTGTCCAGGCCAATCAGCGTACAGACTGCCGTTCGTAGCACTTCAGTCGGCCGGTTTGGCCTGGACCGAGAGGCCTGGGGGGAAGGAGCACCGATGTCGGAGCACGGAGCCGTGGTGGTGGGAGTCAGCGGTTCGCTCGCGAGCCTCGCGGCGCTGCGGGCCGGGGCGGAGCAGGCGCGGCG
>NZ_LIPN01000221.1 GCF_001418325.1 Streptomyces atriruber
GGCGGTACGGCGGTTCAGGACCACGTCGCCCTCGCCGAGATCGAACTGTGCGGCGAGCTCATCATTGCGGCGAGCGCGGCGGCCGAGCGGTAGAGCTTCGACCGCATCGACGAGGTCCTCCAGGTCTCCGACGGCCCGGAACCCGCCACGGCGGGCGAGGACCTCCCCTAGCGGACCACCCGCCCACCCACCGGTTCACCCCGCACCCCGCACCGCGCGGCTCACGGCAGCGTCACGTCCGCATCATGCGCGCGATCGCCTTCGTGGCCTCCTCGACCTTCGCGTCGATCTCCGTGCCGCCCTTCACCGCCGCGTCGGCCACGCAGTGGCGCAGGTGCTCCTCGAGGAGCTGGAGGGCGAAGGACTGGAGCGCCTTCGTGCTCGCCGAGACCTGGGTGAGTATGTCGATGCAGTAGACGTCTTCCTCGACCATGCGCTGCAGGCCGCGGATCTGGCCCTCGATGCGGCGCAGGCGCTTGAGGTGCTCGTCCTTCTGCTTGTGGTAGCCGTGCACTCCGCGGTCGTGGTCGGAGGGCGCTTCGGGCGCCCCCGGCGTCGGCACGGCCGCGTCGGCCGCCTCGGTGGTCGTCATCGCGTCCTCCTCCTGGATTGCTGTGGATTTCTGCAGTTCCATATACCCCTGGTGGGTATATGATAGCCGATTTCTCGGGGGGTGTGCTGATCACTGTGCCTGATGGGCGACACTGGGGGGCGGCCGGTTAGCCGTGGCCGGATGATGCGCCTAGCATCAGCCTGACCGCATCCAAAGCACCCCGAGGACCCCACGTGCGCTTTCGTCTGACCCCCAGGGAGACGAGCTTCTACGACATGTTCGCCGCATCCGCGGACAACATCGTCACGGGCTCGAAGCTCCTGATGGAACTGCTCGGAGCGGACTCTTCCGCACGAGCCGAGATCGCAGAGCGTATGCGGGCCGCGGAACACGCGGGAGACGACGCGACGCATGCGATCTTCCACCAGCTGAACTCCTCGTTCATCACGCCGTTCGACCGTGAGGACATCTACAACCTCGCGTCGTCCCTCGACGACATCATGGACTTCATGGAGGAGGCCGTCGACCTGGTCGTCCTCTACCAGGTCGAGGAACTCCCCAAGGGCGTCGAGCAGCAGATCGAGGTGCTCGCCCGGGCCGCCGAGCTCACCGCGGAGGCCATGCCCAATCTGCGGACGATGGCCAACCTCACCGAGTACTGGATCGAGGTCAACCGTCTGGAGAACCAGGCCGACCAGATCCACCGCAAGCTCCTGGCCCAGCTCTTCAACGGCAAGTACGACGCCATCGAGGTGCTGAAGCTCAAGCAGATCGTGGATGTGCTGGAAGAGGCCGCCGACGCCTTCGAGCACGTGGCGAACACTGTGGAGACCATCGCGGTCAAGGAGTCCTGAGGCCTCGCCATGGACACCTTTGCTTTGATCGTGACGATCGGCGTCGCGCTCGGATTTACGTATACGAACGGCTTTCACGACTCCGCGAACGCCATCGCCACCTCCGTCTCCACGCGTGCGCTGACGCCTCGCGCGGCGCTCGCGATGGCCGCGGTGATGAACCTCGCCGGTGCCTTCATGGGCAGCGGGGTCGCCAAGACCGTGAGCGAGGGCATCATCGAGACCCCGCACGGCGACAAGGGGATGTGGATCCTCTTCGCGGCGCTCATCGGCGCCATCGTGTGGAACCTCATCACCTGGTACTTCGGGCTCCCCTCGTCCTCGTCGCACGCGCTGTTCGGCGGCATGGTCGGCGCGGCGCTCGCCGGTGGCATCGGGGTCATCTGGTCCGGCGTCGTCGACAAGATCGTCATCCCGATGTTCCTGTCGCCGGTGATCGGCCTCGTCGCCGGTTATCTGGTGATGTGCGCCATCATGTGGATGTTCCGCAAGTCCAACCCGCACAAGGCCAAGCGGGGCTTCCGCATCGCGCAGACGGTGTCCGCGGCCGGCATGGCCCTCGGGCACGGTCTGCAGGACGCGCAGAAGACGATGGGCATCGTGGTGATGGCGCTCGTCATCTCCGACGTGCAGAGCGCCGACGCTCCCATTCCGATCTGGGTCAAGATCGCCTGTGCGCTGATGCTCTCGGCGGGTACGTACGCGGGCGGCTGGCGCATCATGCGGACCCTCGGCCGCAAGATCATCGAGCTGGACCCGCCGCAGGGCTTCGCGGCCGAGACGACCGGCGCGGGCATCATGTTCACCACGGCGTTCATGTTCCACGCGCCGATCTCGACGACCCACGTCATCACGTCCGCGATCATGGGCGTGGGCGCGACCAAGCGTGTGAACGCGGTGCGGTGGGGTGTCGCCAAGAACATCATCCTGGGCTGGTTCATTACGATGCCTGCGGCTGCGATCGTGGCCGCGTTGAGTTTCTGGGTCGTGAATCTCGCGTTCTTGTAGCGGGTACGCGTACAGGGAGTACATGGAAGGGCCCGCCCCCGGGAGCCAGGGGCGGGCCCTTCTTGTTGTCCCTGCGGTGGCACCGCCATGCAGCACCGCGGGGAGTCTCGCGGACGGCTCAGCCGAAGCGGCCCGAGATGTAGTCCTCGGTGGCCTGCACCGACGGGTTGGAGAAGATCCGCTCGGTGTCGTCGATCTCGACGAGCTTGCCGGGCTGGCCGACGGCGGCGAGGTTGAAGAAGGCGGTGCGGTCCGAGACGCGGGCCGCCTGCTGCATGTTGTGCGTCACGATGACGATCGTGAAGCGCTCCTTGAGCTCGCCGATCAGGTCCTCGATCGCGAGGGTCGAGATCGGGTCGAGGGCCGAGCACGGCTCGTCCATGAGGAGCACCTGGGGCTCCACCGCGATCGCCCGCGCGATGCACAGACGCTGCTGCTGGCCGCCGGAGAGGCCGGAGCCGGGCTTGTTCAGGCGGTCCTTGACCTCGTTCCAGAGGTTCGCGCCCTTGAGGGACTTCTCGACGACGTCGTTGAGCTCGGACTTCTTGTACGAGCCGTTGAGCTTCAGGCCCGCCACGACGTTGTCGAAGATCGACATCGTGGGGAAGGGGTTCGGGCGCTGGAAGACCATGCCGATCGTGCGGCGCACGGCCACCGGGTCCACGCCGTGGCCGTAGAGGTCCTCGTCGTCCAGGAGGACCTTGCCCTCGACGCGGCCGCCGGGGGTGACCTCGTGCATGCGGTTCAGGGTGCGCAGGAACGTGGACTTGCCGCAGCCGGACGGGCCGATGAAGGCCGTCACGGAGCGGGGCTCCACGGTCATGGAGATGTCGTCGATCGCCTTGTGGGAACCGTAGAAGGCGGTCAGGCCCGATACGTCGATTCGCTTGGCCATGGGATCACTGCTTTCGAAAAGGGACGTGCTGAGGGTCGCTGATATGGCCGCGGTCAGCGGCCCGTCTTGGGGGCCTTCCAGCGGGCTACGCCGCGGGCCGCCAGGTTGAGGATCATGATGAAGCCGATGAGGGCGAGGGCCGCGGCCCAGGCGCGGTCGATCGAGGCGTCCGTGCCCGCCGCGTACTGCTGGTAGATGTACAGCGGCAGCGAGCCCTGCGAGCCGTCGAACGGGTTCGTGTTGATCACGGGGTTCACCCAGACCAGCAGCAGGACCGGCGCGGTCTCACCGGCGATGCGGGCGACCGAGAGCATGACGCCCGTGGTGATGCCGCCGATCGCGGTGGGCAGGACGACCTTGAGGATGGTCCGCCACTTCGGGACGCCGAGGGCGAGGGAGGCCTCGCGCAGCTCGTTCGGGACGAGCTTCAGCATCTCCTCGGTGGAGCGCACGATCACCGGCATCATCAGGATGGCGAGTGCCATGGCACCGGCCCAGCCGGAGTAGCCGAAGCCGAGGATCAGGATCCAGAAGCTGAGGACGAACAGACCCGCGACGATCGAGGGGATGCCGGTCATGACGTCGACGAAGAACGTGACGGTCTTGGCGAGCTTCCCGCGTCCGTACTCCACGAGGTAGACCGCGGTGAGCAGGCCGATCGGCACGGCTATCACGGAGGCCAGGAGCACCTGCTCCAGGGTGCCGATGATCGCGTGGTAGATGCCGCCGCCGGTCTCCTCGTCGGAGAGGAGGCCCATCGAGTGGGTGAGGAAGTACCCGTCGAAGACCTTGGCGCCGCGCTGCACCGTCTCGTAGATCAGCGAGGCCAGCGGGACGACGGCGAGCAGGAACATGACCCACACCAGCGAGGTGGCGAGGCGGTCCCTGGCCTGCCGGGCGCCCTCGACGGTCACCGCGAGGACGTACGACCCGACGAGGAAGAGGACGGCGGCGATCAGGCCCCACTGGATGCGGCTGTCCAGGCCTGCCCCGGCGCCGATGCCGACCGCGACGGCGGCCGATCCGGCGGCGACGGCCAGCGGCGACCAGCGCGGCAGGCTCGCGGCCTTGAGCGTCGAGGGACGCTTGACGAGGGGGTTGGACGGGGTGGGTGTCGTGGTGCTCATGCGTTGGCCCCCGAGTACTCCTTGCGGCGCGCGATGATCAGGCGGGCCGCGCCGTTGACCAGCAGCGTGATGATGAACAGGACCAGACCGGAGGCGATGAGCGCGTCCTGGCCGTACTCCGTGGCCTCGTTGAACTTGCTGGCGATGTTCTGCGCGAACGTGCCGCCGCCGTAATCGAGCACGGAGGCCTGGATCACGAAGGTCGGGGAGAGCACGGTGGCGACGGCGATCGTCTCGCCGAGCGCGCGGCCGAGGCCCAGCATCGAGGCGGAGATGATGCCGGAGCGGCCGAAGGGGAGCACCGACATGCGGATGACCTCCCAGCGCGTGGCGCCGAGGGCCAGCGCGGCCTCCTCGTGCATCTTCGGGACCTGGAGGAAGACCTCGCGGCTCACGTTCGTGATGATCGGCAGGATCATGATCGCGAGGAGGATGCCGACGGTCATCAGGGAGCGCGGGGCGCCGCCCTGGTACTCGAAGATGCCGGTCCAGCCGAAGTAGTCGTCGAGCCAGCTGTAGAGGCCGGTGAGGTTGGGCGCGACCACGAGGGCGCCCCACAGGCCGTACACGATCGAGGGCACGGCGGCCAGCAGGTCGATCACGTAGGCGATGGGGGCGGCCAGCTTGCGCGGCGCGTAGTGCGAGATGAAGAGCGCGATGCCGATGGCGACGGGGACCGCGATCGCGAGGGCGATGATCGAGCTCACCACGGTGCCGAAGACGAGGACGGCGATGCCGAAGTACGGCTTGCCGCCGGTGCTCGCACCGGCCGGGTCCCATTCGAAGGTGGTGAGGAAGTTGCCCGTGTTGTCGGCGAGGGCGAGGACCGTGCGGTACGTCAGGAACGCGGCGATGGCCGCCATGATCAGGAGGAGCACGATCCCGGAGCCCCGGGAGAGGCCGAGGAAGATCCGGTCGCCGGGGCGGGTGGCGCCGCGGGCGGTCGCCTTGCTCGCCGGGGCCACCGGCTTGGCGTCGTCGACGGGGGGAGGAGCGGTCGTATTGCTTGGTATGTCCATGGGGTTCTCCGGTCTGCGGAGGCGCCGTGCGGGTGACGCAGGCGCTCCGTGGCGGCGGTGCACCGGACGGTGCGGCCGACCCCGTTCGTACGTACGGGGTCGGCCGCACTCGGTTCAGCTAGCTCAGGCCCGCGACGGTGGAGCGGACCTTGGTGATGATCTCGGCCGGGATCGGCGCGTAGTCGTTGTCCTTGAGGACGGTCTGGCCGTCCTCGCTGGCGATGTAGGTCAGGAAGGACTTGGTGGCGGCGAGCGTGTCGGCCTTGTTGCCCTTCTCGCAGACGACCTCGTACGTCACCAGGGTGATCGGGTAGGCGCCCTCGGCGGTCGGCTTGTAGTTCAGCTCCAGGGCGAGGTCCTTGCCCTTGCCGACGACCTTGGCCTCGGAGATGGCCTTGGAGGCGTTGTCGACGGTGGCCTTCACCGGCTCCTTGGCCTCCGTCTTCAGGTCGACGGTCTTGACGCCCTCACCGGCGTAGGAGAGCTCGAAGTACGAGATGGCGCCGGCGGTCTGCTTGACCTGGCTCGCGACACCGGACGAACCGTTCGCGGACTGGCCGCCCTTGGGCTCCCACGACTTGCCCGGCTCGTAGGGCCAGGCCTTCGGGGCGGCGCCCTTCAGATACTTGGTGAAGTTGTCCGTGGTGCCGGACTCGTCGGAGCGGTGGAACGCCTGGACCTTGGTGCTGGGGAGCTTGACGCCGGGGTTGAGCTTCTCGATCGCCTTGTCGTCCCAGGTCTTGATCTTGTCGTTGAAGATGTCGGCCAGGGTCGCGGCGTCCAGGGTCAGCTTGTCGACGCCGGGGACGTTGTAGCCGATGGCGATCGGGCCGCCCACCATGGGCAGGTCGATGGCCTGGCTGCTCTTGCAGACCTTCTTCGACTTCTCGATCTCCTCGGGCTTCAGCGCCGAGTCCGAACCGGCGAACGCGGTCTGGCCCTGGAGGAACGCGGTGATGCCGGCGCCCGAACCCGTCGGGTTGTAGTTCAGCTGCACGTCCTTGCAGTTGGTCGTGTAGACCTTCCGCCAGGCGTCGATCGCGTTCTTCTGCGCGGACGAGCCGGAGGCCGCGAGCTGGCCCTTGGCGTCGTCGCACTTGATGTTGGCGTTGGCGTTGGTCTCCTTGCCGCCATCGCCCGAGCTCGTGTCGTCGGAGCCGCACGCCGTGAGGGCCAGGGCGCCGGAGACGGCGATGGCGCCGAGGGAGAGGGCGCGGAGCCGGTTCTTGCGCTGAAGCTTCACTTCGGGTCTTCCTTCCGGGAGCCGCCGACCCATGCTGGCGGCGTGCGATGTGTTGCGTGGTGAGGTCTTACGTCGTGTTGTAAGGCCGAAATTAGGCAGGGCAGGTGAAGCGGCCGATGGGCACGAGTGAACGGCGGGTGAACCTCGGCGGTCGGCCCGGTTAGCCGAATCACTACGAAAAGTAGCGCTCCTGCTACATAGCGTCATGGATGCTGGTCCGACGGCGCCGGATACGATGTGCGCATGATCGTTCCGTTCCTCGTCGGCGCCACCGTGCTGCTCGCCGTCGCCGCCGTGGCGGTGTGGGTCGGCCTGGAGTTCCGCACGGAGTGCCGCGCGCGGAGGAACAAGGCCGCCTAGGGCCCTGGCGCCCTAGCGCCCGCCCCCGGACGCGGCCAGAGCGGCCAGCAGGTCCGCGACGAGCCCGACGTCCCTGCGGTGCGTGAGGTGGCGGCGCGCCGCGTCGGGCGAGAGCCACCGCAGCTGCGAGACCTCGGAGTTGGGGGCGAAGGTGCCGGAGATCGCCTCGGCGGCCCAGTAGCGGACTTCCTTGGGGCGGCCCTGGGCGTCCCTGTAGTGGGCGGTGGGGAGCTCGGCGCCGAGCTCGCACGTCATGCCGGTCTCTTCCAGCACTTCGCGCAGGGCCGCCGCCTCGAACGTCTCGCCGCGCTTGAGCTTGCCCTTCGGGTGGGACCAGTCCGACCACTTGGGGCGGTGGACCAGGGCGAGCTCGATCCCGTGCGCGGGCCCGGCCCCGTCGCCCGCGGCGGGCGCGGGGCGCCACAGGACGCAGCCGGCCGCCAGGACCGTGTCGCTGTACGTGTACTTCACCGTGTCCTCGCCTCCTCGCGCAGCCAGGCCCGCTGGAAGACGAACCGGGCGGCTTCGACCTCGTGGCGCTGGTCGGCGTGGAGCACCCCCAGCGCGTACGCCGTGGCAGGGGCGATCCGTGGCGTCCTGGCCGCCTGGGCCGCCGCGCCCGCCGCCGACGCCGCCTCCCGGTGCACGTTCAGGGCGTGGCTCGCGTCCGCGATGCGCGGGTCCGGCCGGGCGTGGCCGAGGAGGACCTCCTGCGCGTACCGGTGCAGGCGCAGCAGCGAGCGGACCTGCAGCCAGGGGGCGTCCTGGGCGTCCGGGGCGGTGTCCGTGGGGGCGAGGCCGTGGGAGAGGGCGCCCGCGTTGTAGGGGTGGCCCGCCTGGCCGAGGGGGAGGGCGGCGACGGCTTCGTCGAGGGCTTCGTGGGCTTGTTCCACCTGCTCCGCAAGCTTCCTCTCCGCACCCTTCTCCGCGTCTTTCAGGGGCACCTCGCTGGCCAGTACGGCCACGTTGTCCGCCACCGCGTGGAAGCGGGAGGAGCCGAAGGCCTGGAGGGCGGTGGAGTGGGCCCGGGTCCTGGCGAGCGTGAGCTGCCGCTCCAGGAGGGCGGCGGCCTTGGCCGCGCCGACCGCGAGACCGCGCGGGGCACCGCCCCCGTCGGCGGCCGCCGACGCCGGGGGCTGCGCCCATCCGTTCTGCCGTGCCGTGGAACGGCGGCCTGCGGCGGGGGCGGCCAGCGCCGCGGCGGCGTGCAGGGCCCCGGACGATCCGGTCCGACCGGTCGGGCCAGGTACAGAGGCGGGGCCCGGGGCGGGGCCCGACAGGCGGTGCAGGGCCTCCAGGAGACGGTCCAGGCGGGTGGCGTACGCGTGTTCCTGGGCCAGCGTGCCGGAGAGCCAGGCCAGTTCGGGGCGGAGCGAGGACGCCCAGTCGGCGTCGAGGAGCGGGCGGAACGTGTGGAGGGTGCCGCCGATGCGGCGGGCCGCGCGGCGCAGGGAGACGGACGCCTCCAGGGACTCCTCGGCGCCCTGCGCGTCCGTGCTGGACTCGCGGTGCAGCCGCAGCGAGCGGAGGAACTCCGTGGCCTGGTCCTGCAGGTAGGCCGTGAGGGCCTCACCGGCGGTGCCCGAGCCCGTACCCGTCATCTCATGGTGTTGCTGTGCCACGCCGGCGCCTCCGGGCGTCTATGAGCATCTCCTGCACGTTGCGCAGGGGCTGGCCTTCCGGGTCCATCGAGTGGCGGGTCCAGTTGCCGTCCGCGCCGAGGTGCCAGGAGGCCGTGGTGTCCGACATGCCGGTCTCCAGGAGCCGGCTGAGGGCCGCCCGGTGCGCCGGGTCCTGAACCCTGACCAGCGCCTCGATACGGCGGTCGAGATTGCGGTGCATCATGTCGGCGCTGCCGATCCACACCTCCGGTTCGCCGCCGTTGCCGAAGGCGAAGACCCGGGAGTGCTCGAGGAAGCGGCCGAGGACCGAACGTACGCGGATGTTCTCCGAGAGCCCCGCGACGCCGGGGCGCACCGCGCAGATGCCGCGCACCCACACGTCCACCTCGACGCCCGCCTGCGACGCGCGGTACAGCGCGTCGACCACCGCCTCGTCGACCATCGAGTTGACCTTGATGCGGACGTAGGCGGGGCGGCCCGCGCGGTGGTGCTGCATCTCCTTGTTGATGCGCGAGACCAGGCCGTCGCGCAGGGACTTGGGAGCGACGAGGAGGCGGCGGTACGTCTCCCTGCGGGAGTACCCGGAGAGTCGGTTGAAGAGATCGGAGAGGTCCGCCCCGACCTCCTGGTTGGAGGTCAGCAGGCCCAGGTCCTCGTAGAGGCGGGCGGTCTTGGGGTGGTAGTTGCCGGTGCCCACGTGCGAGTAGCGGACGAGGGAGTCGCCCTCTTGGCGCACCACGAGGGAGAGCTTGCAGTGGGTCTTCAGACCGACCAGGCCGTAGACGACGTGGCAGCCGGACTCCTCCAGCTTCCGCGCCCACTTGATGTTGGCCTGCTCGTCGAAGCGGGCCTTGATCTCGACGAGGACGAGGACCTGCTTGCCGGACTCGGCGGCGTCGATCAACGCGTCGACTATGGGGGAGTCGCCCGAGGTCCGGTACAGCGTCTGCTTGATGGCGAGCACGTCCGGGTCGGCGGCCGCCTGCTCCAGGAACGCCTGCACGGAGGTGGAGAACGAGTCGTACGGGTGGTGCAGGAGTACGTCGCGTTCGCGAAGGGCGGCGAAGATGTCGGGCGCGGACGCCGACTCGACCTCGGCGAGGTCGCGGTGGGTGCCCGCCACGAACTTCGGGTACTTCAGCTCGGGCCGGTCCAGCTTGGCGATGCTGAAGAGGCCGGTGAGGTCGAGCGGTCCGGGCAGCGGGTAGACCTCGGACTCGCTGATCTTCAGCTCGCGGACCAGCAGGCTGAGGATGTTCGGGTCGATGGACTCCTCGACCTCCAGGCGCACGGGCGGGCCGAAGCGGCGCCGCATGAGCTCCTTCTCCAGGGCCTGGAGCAGGTTCTCGGCGTCGTCCTCCTCGACCTCCAGGTCCTCGTTCCTGGTGAGCCGGAACATGTGGTGCTCCTGGATCTCCATGCCCGGGAAGAGCTCCTGGAGATGCGCGGGCGCGGCGATGACGTCCTCGATGGGGACGTACCGCTGCGGGGAGGCCTCCAGGAAGCGGGAGAGCAGCGGAGGGACCTTCACGCGTGCGAAGTGCTGATGGCCGGAGACCGGGTTGCGCACGACCACGGCGAGGTTCAGCGAGAGCCCCGAGATGTACGGGAAGGGGTGCGCGGGGTCGACGGCCAGCGGCGTCAGGACGGGGAAGATCTGCTGCCGGAAGAGCGTGAAGAGCCGGGACTGCTCCTTCTCGGTCAGCTCGTGCCAGCGCACCAGGTGGATGCCCTCGTCGGCGAGGCCGGGCGCGACGTCGTCCTGGTAGCAGGCGGCGTGCCGGGCCATGAGCTCGCGGGAGCGGTTCCAGATGAGTTCGAGGACCTCGCGGGGCTGCAGGCCGGAGGCCGAACGGGTGGCGACGCCGGTCGCGATGCGGCGCTTGAGGCCGGCCACGCGGACCATGAAGAACTCGTCCAGGTTCGAGGCGAAGATCGCGAGGAAGTTCGCCCGTTCGAGGAGGGGGGTGTGCGGGTCCTCGGCCAGTTCGAGCACGCGTTCGTTGAAGGCGAGCCAGCTGCGCTCCCGGTCCAGGAACCGCCCCTGGGGCAGCTCGGCGCCGTCGTGGCCGACCGCGGCGTCCTCGTCGTACGCGTCGAGATCGGCGTCGATGTCGGGGTCGAGGTCGGAGACGGTGGCGGCGATGGTGGCGGGCCGGTGCGCGGCGATGGAACCCACGGAAGGCTGGGCGTGCTGGACTCGTCCCTGCGTGTTCTGCTGGCTCATGGACCCATTCTTCCGCGCGGGCACGACTATGGGCGCGTCGGAGAGCGCGGGAGCTAGGCGGAGCTTCCCGTTCACCGGGGCGGGGTCGGGCTCGGCGGGCTGCATTGAGCGAGCGTCGCAAGGCTGTCTGAATCAGCGGTTACGGCGACATGACGTGCAGGAAATCGGCCGAAGGCCCCCGGGCGTCTACAGGGCGGGGGCCTTCGGTCAGCATACGGTTCAGGCCGTGCTCGGCATACGGTTCAGGCCGCGGCGAGCGTACGGTTCAGGCCGCGCGGCGGCGCAAGAGCAGGAACGCGGCGTACGTCGCGGCGGCCGCGAGGGCGAGGACGATGCCGGTCTCCACGAACTGGAGCGGCCAGAAGTGCGACGAGGGGTGGAAGTCGGTGTACCAGCCGGTGATTCGGTGGTCGGCGAGGCACTGCTGGTACTTGTCCGACCAGTCCAGGCACAGTGACTTCGGCACTCGGCTGCCGTCGGCCGTGAGCATGCCCCGTTCCACCTCGTAGGCGGAATCGGGGATTTCCGCCGGGTTCCGGTTCGACGAGGTGACCGTGTCGGTCGCCCACAAGTGGACGCGCGCCAGCGGCAGCAGGACGACCGAGGCCCCCATGACGGCCGCCGCGGCACCCATCGCGGGCAGCGTGCGGCGCAGCAGGATTCCGGCGAGCGCGCCGACGGCGAGGCCGAGGAGGGCGTACCCGACGGCGACCGTGCCCAGCGAGCCGTACATGGCCCGCTCGTACCAGGAGCCCCTGACGTATTCGAGCTCCGGTCCGGTGGTCCACGCCCAGCGCTGGACGGCCGTGAAGAGGGTCACGCCGGTGACCGTGAACGCGGCGCACACGGCGAGCCGGGCGGCGAGCCAGCGGGCGGGCGTGGACGACTGCGTCCAGGCCCAGGTGTACGTGCCGGACTCCAGCTCCTTCGCGACGATCGGGCCCGCGACGAACGCTCCGATCAGGCACGGCAGCACGAGCACGGCCATGCCCGCGTAATCGAGGTTTCTGTCGAACTGGAATTCGGCGTCCAGGTAGCCGCGGACCTCGCCGCCGCACTCCGGTGTGGTGTGTCTGATGACGCAGTCGGTCGCCGTGAAGACGTCGGCGGCGTGGGCCACCCAGATGCGGTCCGCGGCCAGCGCCGCGGCGCCGAGCACGAGCAGGCCGAAAGCGATCCACAGGGGCGTGCGGTGCTGGCGCAGCACCGCACGGTACGGGCCCGGCAGGGCGAAGCCGGTGCGGCGGTCCCGCGGCTCGGCGGGGGCCTTCGTCAGCGTGGTCACGCGGACACCTCCAGTCCGCGAGGGGTGGCGCCGGGGGAGAGGAGGGGCGGCGCGTCCGGGGCGCGCAGGTGGGCGAGCAACAGCTCCTCCAGGGAAGGCTCTTGGACGTCCCAGTCGTCGCCGACCGGGCCCTCGGGGCGGATCAGGGCCGTCAGGCCGCGGCCGGTGGCGCGGGACTCGACGACGGTGTGCGGGTGGAGGCGGTCGGCCGGGCCGCGCCCGGTGACCAGGCGGTGCGCGCCGGTCAGGTCGTCGATGCCGCCGCCGAGGCGGACGCGTCCTGCGGAGACGAGCAGCAAGTGGTCGCAGGCGTCGGCGAGTTCGCCGATGATGTGCGAGGACATCACCACGGTCGTGCCGTGCTCGGCGGCCTCCGCCATGAGCGTGCCCATGAGCTGGTGCCGGGCGAGGGGGTCGAGGTCGGACATCGGTTCGTCCAGGAGCAGGAGCTCGGCGCGCTTGCCGAGGGCGAGGGCGAGCGCGACGCGGGTGCGCTGGCCGCCGGAGAGGGTCCGGACGCGGGCGTCGTGGTCGAGCCCGCCGACGCTCACGACGCGCTCGGCGACGGCCGGGTCCCAGCGCCCCGGGTTGAGCTCGGCGCCGAGCCGCAGCGTCTCCGCGACGGTCAGCTGCGGATAGAGCGGCTTGTTCTGGGCGACGTACGCGATGCGCGCGCGGGCCTCGGCGGGCCGGGTGCCGAGCACGGTGAGCGTGCCCTCGGTGGGCCGGTCGAGGCCCGCCGCGAGGGCGAGCAGGGTCGACTTGCCCGCGCCGTTCGGGCCGACGACCGCGCAGACGCGGCCGGTGGGCAGGCGGAAGGCGCAGTCCCGCAGGGCGTATCGGCTCCGTCCGAAGCGTTTGGTCAGTGCGGTCGCCTCGATGGCGGTGTCGGTCATGCGGGGTCCCCCCTGGTTTCCGGCTCCTGGGTCTGCGGATCGTCGAACTGTTCTTCCAGTACGGCCGTGAACAGCGCCGCCACGTCGTCCCTGTCGAGCCCCGCCTGCCGGGCCCGGGCGGCCCACTCGGCGAGTTCCCCCCGCAGCGGTGAGTCGGTGGCCGCGCTGCCCAGCGTCCGGCGGACGAACGTGCCGAGGCCGCGGCGGGCCTCGACCAGGCCCTCGCGCTCCAGCTCGCGGTAGGCCTTCAGCACGGTGTTCGGGTTGATGGCCGTGGCCTCCACGACCTCGCGGGCCGTCGGCAGCTTGTCGCCGGGCTCCAGCAGGCCGAGGCGCAGCGCCTGGTGGGTCTGCCGGACGATCTGGAGGTACGTGGCGACGCCGCTGCGCCGGTCGATGCGGTACTCGACCACTGCCTTGCACCACCCTTTCACTAATTGAGTAGTGAAAGGGTGGTGCAAGGGGAGCCCGCCGGTCAAGTGGAAGTTTTGAGACGTCTTCCCGGAGGTTTCGGGGGAGAGGTCCCCGGGGTTTCGGGGAGGCGTCCGCGATCTTGTAACGTCTGCCGCTCGGAGTTGACGTGAACACGCACGATTTACGGGGGTTCCACCATGTCCCAGCAGCGCCTCTCGCCCCTCATGAAGGTGGCGGTCCTCGCCATCGCGGCGGTCATCGCGGGCGTCTGGATGTACACGAGCCGCGGCAACACCACCGGTCCCGACAGCGAGAGCGCGAAGGCGCCCGCGGTCGCGGAGGTCGGTGACTGCGTGCAGAACAAGGGGTCCGACGACAGCCCCGACATGGAGGTCATCGACTGCTCGGACGCCGAGGCGGACTACAAGGTCGCGAGCAAGTTCGAGAACGAGTGCGAGCCGGGGCAGACCCGGTACGAGCAGACCCGGCGGGGCCGGGTGCAGTTCTCGATGTGTCTGACGCAGGTCGGGGCGAAGTAGCGGGACCTGGACGTGTGAAGGGCGCGGCTCCCCCTCCCAGGAGGGGGAGCCGCGCCCTTCGTGTGTGTCGAGGGGGGCGGTGTGGCCGACTGTGAGCCGGAGTGGTCAGGACTCCGTGCGGTACATCAGGTCCGTTTCGTGCGTGACGAAGCCGAGGCGTTCGTAGACGCTCACGGCCGCCTTGTTGTCCGCGTCCACGTACAGCATCGCGGTCGGCAGGCCCGCCTCCGCGAGGTGGCGCAGACCGGTCGTGGTCAGCGCCTTGCCGAGGCCGCCGCCCTGCGCGCCCGGTCGTACGCCCACCACGTACACCTCTCCCAGACGCTCGTCGGCGTGCACCTTCGTCCAGTGGAAGCCGACCAGTTCGCCGTCGCTCTTGCGCTCGGCGAGGAAGAAGCCCGCCGGGTCGAACCACGGCTCCGCCTTGCGGTCGTCCAGGTCGCGCTGGGTGAGGGCGCCCTGCTCGGGGTGGTGGGCGAAGGCCTCCGCGTTCACCGCGAGCCAGGCCGCGTCGTCCTGTCCGGGGACGAAGGTGCGTACGGAGACGCCCTCGGGGAGCGTCGGGTCCGGCAGGTCGAGGTCCGTGAGCGGGCGCCGCATCTGGCGCAGTTCGCGGAAGAGGGCGAGGCCCAGTACCTGCGCGAGGTGGCGGGCCGCGGAGTGCCCGCCGTGCGCCCACACGCGCAGTCGGCGGCCCGACTCCGCGAGCAGCGCCGTGCCGAGCGCCCTGCCGTGTCCGTGCCCACGGCGCGAGGGGTGCACGACGAGCTCCGCGGCGGGGGCCTCGACGGGGTCGGTGTCCTCCAGCTGCGCGTACCCGACGAGCTGGTCCTCGACGGTGAGCAGCAGGTGCCGGACGCCGTCGCGGGCGCCGCCGCGGAGCTGCAGCCGGCCCTGCTCGGACACCGCCTGCTGCCCGTCCGTACGGGCTGCCTCGGCGAGCAGCGCGAGCACGGCTTCGGCTTGCGCGGAGGTGAGTTCGGCGAGGGTGTCGATCTTTCGGAGGGAGGTGGGGGTGTCGGCGGGGCGGTCGTCAGTCATGTCCCCGAGCGTATTCTGGCGGGGGCGCCTTTGGGGGTGGGGGCGTTGCGCTGCTCGCCTTGTCCTCAAGCGCCGGACGGGCTCCCCCCTCTTGGCCTGGTGTGGTTCTTCGGCCTCCCGCCGGGGGTGGGTTGTCGCGCTGCGCGCTCGTCCTCAAGCGCCGGACGGGCTCCCCCCTCTTGGCCTGGTGCGGTTCTTCGGCCTCCCGCCGGGGGTGGGTTGTCGCGCTGCGCGCTCGTCCTCAAACGCCGGACGGGCTGGAACCGTGTCCCGAGGCTCGTTCCCAAGCGGTGGGCGGGCTGGACTGTGTTCCGAGGTTCGTTCTCAAGCGGTGGGCGGGCTGAACTGTGTCCCGAGGCTCGTTCCCAAGCGGTGGGCGGGCTGGACTGTGTTCCGAGGTTCGTTCTCAAGCGGTGGGCGGGCTGGAACCGTGTTCCGAGGCTTGTCCTCAAGCGGTGGGCGGGCTGGAACCGTGTTCCGAGGCTTGTTCTCAAGCGGTGGGAAGGGCTGGATGGGGCCGGGGCGGGCTGGAGCCGTGCCCCTAGGCTCGTTCTCAAGTGGTGGGCGTGCTTGGGGCTGTTTCCTCAAGGGCAACCAGGCTGTAACCAGCAACCCTCTGTTGCGCTACGCGCGTTGACTCTAGGCTGCCGACGGTTCCGGTCTTCTCACAACTAGCCCCCGGGGGAACACGTGTCCGCCATACCCAAGCATCGCAGGCCCAGGCCTCGGGCCACTCGTGTTCTTGCCGTGGCGGCGGGGATCGCCACGGTGGGGGCGTTGGTCGTCTCCTTGCCCGCCAGTGCCGGGCAGGACCACTCCGGCCGGGGCAAGGGAGGGCAGAAGCGCACCGTTGACGTGCAGCTGCTGTCCTTCAACGACTTCCACGGGAATCTGCAGCCGCCCGCCGGATCGTCGGGGCAGGTGACGGAGAAGCAGGCCGACGGGAGCGAGAAGAAGGTCGATGCCGGTGGGGTCGAGTACCTCGCCGGCTCGTTGCGGACCGCCCGCAAGGGCAACCCCTACAGCGTCACCGCCGCCGCGGGCGACCTCATCGGCGCCAGTCCGCTGCTGTCCGGGCTCTTCCACGACGAGCCCACCGTCGAGGCGATGAACAAGCTCGACCTGGACGTCACCAGCGTCGGCAACCACGAGTTCGACGAGGGGGCCGAGGAGCTGGCCCGGATGCAGAACGGCGGCTGTCACCCCAAGGACGGCTGCTTCGAGAAGGAGAAGGACGGGAAGGGGAAGAAGTTCAAGGGCGCCGACTACCCCTATCTCGCCGCCAACGTCACCGACGAGAAGACCGGCAAGCCCATCCTCAAGCCCTACTGGGTGTGGAAGCACAAGGGCGTCAAGATCGGCTTCATCGGCGTGACCCTGGAGGGCACCCCCGACATCGTCTCCGCGGACGGCGTCAAGGGGCTGAAGTTCCACGACGAGATCGAGACCGTCAACAAGTACGCGAAGATCCTCGACAAGCAGGGCGTGAAGTCCATCGTCACGCTCATCCACGAGGGCGGCGTGCCGAAGTCGCAGACGTACAACTACGACTGCGACTCCCCGGGCGCGGGCGACGGCATCTCGGGCCCGATCACCACCATCGCCAAGGGCATCACGCCCAAGGTCGACGCGCTCGTCACCGGGCACACCCACAACGCGTACGTCTGTACGATCCCGGACCCCGCGGGCAAGCCGCGCATGGTCACCTCGGCGTCCTCGTTCGGCAAGCTCTACACGGACACCACGCTCACGTACGACCGCAGGACCAAGGACATCGTGCGGACGCGCGTGAAGTCGGCCAACCACGTCGTCAGCCGTGAGCAGGCCAAGGCGCCCGACATGACCTCGCTGATCTCGCGCTGGGACAAGCTGGCCGCGCCCGTCGCCAACAAGGCCGTCGGCCACATCTCGGCGGACATCCCGGGGCGCGGCGCCGGTGTCCCCGAGTCCCCGCTCGGCGACCTCATCGCGGACGCGCAGCTCGCGCACGCCAAGTCCGTTGATCCGGAGGCCGATCTGGCGCTGATGAACCCGGGAGGCATCCGCTCCGACCTCGTCTTCAAGGCGAGCGGCAGCGAGGGTGACGGCGTCGTCACGTACGGCGAGGCGTTCACCGTGCAGCCGTTCAGCAACACCGTCAATCTGGTCGACCTGACCGGCGCGCAGCTCGTCACCGGGCTGAAGCAGCAGGTCAGCGGGTCCAACGAGGCCTCCCCGAAGGTTCTTCAGGTCTCGGACGGGCTGACGTACACGCTGGACATGACCAAGACCGGCGCGGACCGGGTCGTCGCCGACTCGATCAAGCTGAACGGCAAGGCGATCGACCCCGCGGCCACCTACCGCGTCGCGATGAACTCCTTCCTGGCGGGCGGCGGCGACGGCTTCGCCGAGCTCGGCAAGGGCACGAAGTCGCTCGTCGGCAGCGACGACCTGAAGGCGCTCAACGACTACCTGACCGCCAACTCCTCGGCGGACAAGCCGATCGCGCCGCCGAAGGCCGACCG
The DNA here is from genome assembly GCF_001418325.1 of Streptomyces atriruber. Lineage (GTDB taxonomy): Bacteria > Actinomycetota > Actinomycetes > Streptomycetales > Streptomycetaceae > Streptomyces > Streptomyces atriruber. Next base: position 17,588 of record NZ_LIPN01000221.1, read on the forward strand.
GATCACGATCGTGAAGTAGGACGTGAAGCGGAACGTGACGCAGGTGACAGCCCGGTGGCCCGCGGGTGGCGTGTGATGAAAACGGCGCGTTAAAGAAGCGGCCGAAACCGGGTGTTACCGGGTGTAAGGCTTGGGGTGGGGTGTGAACGTATGGTGAGATCCTCTGATGCGTTCCCCCCACCGCATGGCCACGCGTCCTTCGAACGAAGATCCGATCGATCAGCACGACGATCAGCGGAACGACACCGCTCAGCTGCCGGTCTCCTCGTACAGCAATCCGTACGACGAACTCGCCGCGCTCGCGCCGAACCCGCTGGAGGAGTTCCTCCACGAGGACAAGGACGAGGCGGCCGAGGCGGAGAAGCCCTGGGTGCCGCCGAACCACCGGCGCGGCAGCCGTCGCCGGAACCGCTTCGCGGGTCTGCCGCTCGCCGCGAAGGCCCTGGTGGCCGTCCTGGTCGCCGCCGCGTTCCTCGCGCTAGGCGACCGCTGGGCGCTGCTCTACGCCGAGCACGAGGCCGCGGACAAGCTCAAGGACCAGATGAACCTGAGCGCGGCGCCCGAGGTCGACATCGAAGGGTTCCCCTTCCTCACCCAGGTCTTCGACAAGCGCGTCGACAAGGTGAAGGTCACCGTCCCCGACGTCGCGGCCGACCGGATCTCGCTCGCCAAGGTCTCCGCGACCGCCACGAACGTCACGATCGACGGCGACGGGCCCACCTCGATCACGGGCGCCAGCATCGGCGAGATGAACGGCGAGGTCCTGCTCTCCTTCGAGGACCTCAACCGTGAACTGGGCGCCTCCCAGGTCACGTTCACCGGCCACGGCCGCGACCAGGTCCTCGCGCGCGGCACGCTGCCCGTCGCGGGACACGACCTGAAGGTCCGCGCCGACGCCCGCATCCAGCGCAACGGCGACCGCGGCATCTCCACCGACATCGGCGGCATGAGCCTGCAGCTCGGCGACCTGGCGACGTACCGTCCGGGCACCCGCGACAAGGAGGGCCTGCACCTGTCGCAGAAGTCCGCCGACCGCGTCGCCGACGAGACCTCGAAGGCGAAGGCGCTGCTGTCCGTCCCGGCGATCGTCGAGCGGCTCGGCGTCCCGCGGGACGTGGTCAGCGGGGCCCTGGAGAGCGACGCCAAGCTCAACGAGCTCACCGGCTCCCCGCGCTTCGTGAACGACGTCATGGGCCTCAACCTCATCGACGTCGCGATGGGCCACCCCGAGCTCCTCAAGAAGCTCGGCCTCGATCCCGCCCTCCTGAACGGCCTCTCCCAGCTCACCCGCCCCGTCCTCGCCGACCGCCTCACCCTCGCCTTCCAGCTGCCGAAGCTGCCGGGGGCCGGGACGGTGTCGCTGCAGGACGTGACGGTGGAGAAGGAGGGCATCCGGGTGCGGATCACCGGCTCCGGGATCGGGATCGGCCGCTAGGCGCCGGCCACTGGTCGCCGGCCGCTAGTACGACGCGCCGGCCTCCGGCAACGGGGTCTCCGGGGGCGGTGTGGCCGCCCCCGGCAGCCGCATCTCCGCCACCGTGCCGCCGCCCTCCGCCGCCTCCAGCGTCACTTCGCCGCCCGCCTGGCGGACCGTTCGGGCCACGATCGACAGGCCCAGGCCCGAGCCGGGCAGTGCGCGGGCGGAGGGGGAGCGCCAGAAGCGGTTGAAGACGTGGGGGAGTTCGTCGGCGGGGATGCCGGGTCCGTGGTCGCGGACCGTGAGGCGGCCGCGGTCGAGGGTGACCTCCACCGTGCCGCGCGGCGGGCTGAACTTCACCGCGTTGTCGAGGATGTTGACGATGGCCCGCTCCAGGGCGGGCGGCTCCGCGCGGACGTACCAGGGGGCGAGTTCCGCGGTGATCTTCAGCTCGGGGCCGCGCAGCCGGGCCCGGTCGATCGCGGTCCTGGCGAGGTCGTGCAGGGCGACCACCTGGATCTTGCCGCCGCCGTCCCCGTCCCCGGCACCGGGACCCGCGTCGGGGCGGGAGAGCTCCTGGAGGTCGCCGATGAGCACGGCCAGTTCGGTCATCTGGGCGGTGACCGACGCGAGGAGCGCCTTGCGGTCGTCGGGCGGGATCGCCCGGCCCGTCTCCTCGCTGCGGGCGAGCAGCTCGATGTTCGTGCGCAGGGAGGTGAGCGGGGTGCGGAGCTCGTGGCCCGCGTCGGCGATCAGCTGCTGCTGGAGGTCGCGGGACGAGGCGAGCGAGGCGGTCATGGAGTTGAAGGACTCCGACAGCCGGGCGATCTCGTCGTCGCCCTCGACGGGGATCCGGAGGTTCAGGTCCTCGGTGCGGGCGACGTGTTCGACGGCGTCGGTGAGCTGGTCCACGGGCCTGAGCCCGGTCCGGGCCACCCAGAGCCCGGCGGCCCCCGCCCCGAGGACGCCGATTCCGGCGACGACGATGAGGACGAGGACGAGGTTGTTGAGGGTGTCGTCGACCTCGCTGAGGGGGCGGGCCACGGAGATCGCGAGGCCGGGGCGGCCGTCCAGCGGGTAGGTCAGGACGCGGTACTCGTCGCCGTTGGACGCGGTGGCGTTGTGGTACGCGTGCCCGGTCCCGGTCCGGGCGACCTCGGTGTCGTCCGAAGTGACCTTGAGGGACCGCTTGCCGATGATGACGCAGTGCCCACCGCTCGCGTCGATGGCCTGAACGGTCTCCTTGAAGATGTCGGGGTTGTCGGCGTCACCCCTGATGATCGTGCGCAGGCACTGTCCGCTCGCGTCGACGCGCTCGGAGACCCAAGCGGGCTGCACCTTGGCGTCGTTCAGAGCGTCGTCCAACGAACTGATCAGCACGTTCCGTACGACGAACCAGCACGCCAGCGCGCTCGCGGCCACCGCGAACGCGACGGCGACCGTGACCAGCAACGCCAGCCGCGAGCGCAGCGGAAGCGCACGGAAGCGCCGCAGCACCCTGTTCACTCGCCGCCCCGCAGCACGTACCCCACGCCCCGCACCGTGTGCACGAGGCGCGGCTCGCCGCCCGCCTCCGTCTTGCGGCGCAGGTACATGACGTACACGTCGAGGGAGTTGGACGTCGGTTCGAAGTCGAAGCCCCAGACCGCCTTGAGGATCTGCTCGCGGGTCAGGACCTGGCGCGGATGTGCGAGGAACATCTCCAGGAGGGTGAACTCCGTACGGGTCAGCTCCACGGTCCGCGTGCCCCGCGTGACCTCGCGCGTCGCCAGGTCCATCCGCAGGTCGGCGAAGGCGAGGGTGTCGCCCTCCGCGGCCTGCCCGGCCCCCGGCGCGTACGAACTGCGGCGCAGCAGCGCGCGGATGCGGGCGAAGAGCTCGTCCAGCTCGAAGGGCTTGACCAGGTAGTCGTCGGCGCCCGCGTCGAGTCCCGTGACGCGGTCGCCGACGGTGTCGCGCGCGGTCAGCATCAGGATCGGGGTGGTCGATCCCGTGGCGCGGAGCCTGCGCGCGGCGGTGAGGCCGTCCATGCGGGGCATCTGGATGTCCAGGACGACCAGGTCGGGGCGGTACGCCGCCGCCTTCTCCAGCGCGTCCGCGCCGTCGACCGCGACCTCCGTGCCGTACCCCTCGAAGGCGAGGCTGCGCTGCAGCGCCTCCCGCACGGCGGGTTCGTCGTCCACGATCAGGATGCGCAGCTGCTCGCGGTCACCGGTGCGGTCGCCTTCGGCGGGGCTCATGGGCTTCGGACTTCCTCGGGTCAGGGGGCGGAACGGGGGCCGGTATCAGCCTCGCACGCGGGGGCGGTCGGTGCGGCCCGGCCGGACGGCGTGGACGTCCCGCGCCACGGCGAGCGGCAGGTCGAGCCCGGCCGGATCGGTGGCGGGGCGGCCCCAGCCGACGGTGAGGGCGAGCGCGTGCCGGGCGCGGTTGACGGTGACGGAGGTGAGGGTGCTGCCGGACATGGCGGCCTCCTGGGGGTCGTACGAAAGGTCAGGTCTTCGAGCCCGAGCGGAGCTTGCCGAGGTCGTCCTTGACCGCGTCGACCGGTATGGCGAAGCCGAGGCCGATGCTGCCGGAGGCGGTCTGTTCGGAGCCCTGGTCGGACGAACCGGGCGAGTACATCGCCGAGTTGATGCCGATGATGTTGCCGTTCATGTCGATGAGGGCGCCGCCGGAGTTGCCGGGGTTGAGCGAGGCGTCGGTCTGCAGCGCCTTGTACGTGGTCTTCGACGAGCCGGTGTCGCCGTTGAACTGCCGCCCGTCGAACTCGAACGGCCAGCCGCCCTCGGGGTTCTGCGGCTGCTGCTGCCCGTCGCCGGTGGCGACCGTGACGTCGCGGTCGAGCGCGGAGATGATGCCGCTGGTGACGGTGCCGGTGAGGCCCTCGGGGGAGCCGATGGCGACGACCTCGTCGCCGACCTTGACGTTGTCGGAGTTGCCGAGGGTGGCGGGCTTGAGCCCGGAGGCGTCCTTCAGCTGGATGAGCGCGAGGTCCTTCTTGCTGTCGGTGCCGACGACCTCGGCGTCGTACGTCTTGCCGTCGTTCGTCCGGACCTTGATCGCCGTGGCACCGGCGATGACGTGGTTGTTGGTGACGATCTCGCCGTCGCTCCTGGTGATGACGCCGGAGCCGGTCGACTTGCCCTCGGCGGTGCTCGCGCTGATCTCGACGATGCTGGGGCTGACCGCCTCGGCGACTCCGGCGACGGTGCCCTTCTTGCTCGTCGGTACGACGTCGGTGCTGGTGGCGGAGGAGCCGCCGTCCTTGCCGGTCAGCGTCTGCACGGCGTACGCGGTGCCGCCGCCGACCGCTGCCGCCGCTATGGCGACGGCGGCGAGCAGGGCCACGGGGCCCTTCGCGCGGCGTCGCCTGGCGGGGGCGGGTTCCTGAGGTGCTTCCGGCGCGTGGGCGGGCGGAGGCGGAAACGCGCCCTGCGCGTAGGCGCCCTGCGTACCGCCGGGCGGCACAGGCGCTGACGACTGCTGCTGGTGGTACTCGCCGCTGTGGCGGAAGGTCTCGGTCATGACTATGAGACTGTCCGGCGTACATGAGAGCTGTCTGAGTACGTCCTGAGAAGCCCGGCAGAAGTGCGTATGCCCGATATAAAGGCCTCGGGCGGCCAGGGCCAGCTGCTACGGCCAGCCGCTACGGGCAGGTGTTACGCGCAGCCGCAGGACTGCCGCACCACCAGCCGGGACGGGAACAGCTTCAGCCGCTCCCGACGCGACCCGGCGACCCGCAGGCCGTCGTCCAGGACCAGGTCCACCGCCGCGCGGGCCATCGCGGGCCGGTCGGAGGCCACCGTCGTCAGCGGCGGGTCCGTGAGCCCCGCCTCCTTGACGTCGTCGAAGCCGGCCACGGCGAGCTCCCCCGGCACGTCGATGCGCAGCTCGCGTGCCGCCCGCAGGATGCCGATCGCCTGGTCGTCCGTGGAGCAGAAGATCGCGGTGGGCCGGTCGGGGCGGGCGAGGAGCTCCAGGCCCACCTGATAGGCGTCGTAGCGGTTGTACGGGGCTTCGAAGAGCCGCCCCTCCACCGACCGCCCGGCCTCCCGCATCGCGCGCCGCCAGCCCTCGACGTGGTCGGAGACGGGGTCGCCGACGGTCGGGGTCTCGGCGGTGCCGCCGACACAGGCGACGTACTCGTGGCCGTGCTCCAGGAGGTGCCGGGTGGCGAGCTGCGCGCCGCCCACGTCGTCCGTGACGACCGCGACGTCGTCGATGGCCTCGGGCCGCTCGTGGAGCAGCACCACGCGGGCGTCCCACGCGTCGATCTCGGCGGCGGCCTGGTCGGTCAGGCCGTGGCTGACGAGGATGAGGCCGGAGACCCGCATGCCGAGGAAGGCGCGGAGGTAGTGCGTCTCGCGCTCCTCCACGTAGTCGGAGTTCCCGACCAGGACCATCTTTCCGCGCTCGGACGCCGCCTGTTCCACGGCGTGCGTCATCTCCGCGAAGAACGGCTGGCGCGCGTCCGGCACGATCATGCCTATGAGGTCCGTGCGCCGCGAGGCCATGGCCTGGGCAACACGGTCGGGCCGGTAGCCCAGCTCTTTGATCGCGGCGAGTACCCGCTCGCGCGTGGCCGGGGCGACCGGCCTGGGTCCGTTGTTGATGACGTAACTGACGACCGCGGTCGAAGTACCCGCAAGTCTTGCCACGTCATCCCGAGTCACCTTGGCCACGCGCGGAGTCTACGCGGATGGAACTACCGCTGGGCAGGGCGTACGGCAGCTTCCTTCGGAGCGGACACTTCCTTGGGAGCGGCCGCCGGGCCCCTGCCGTTCTCCTGGGCCCGCGGGGTGGCCGCCTTCGCCTTCTCGCCGTCGGCGGCGCGCTCCACCTTCTCCGGCGTGACGAAGCGGTAGCCGACGTTGCGGACGGTGCCGATGAGCGACTCGTGCTCGACGCCGAGCTTCGCCCGCAGCCGCCGCACGTGCACGTCGACCGTGCGCGTGCCGCCGAAGTAGTCGTAGCCCCACACCTCCTGGAGCAGCTGGGCGCGCGTGAAGACCCGCCCCGGGTGCTGCGCCAGATACTTGAGCAGCTCGAACTCCTTGAAGGTCAGGTCCAGGACCCGGCCCTTCAGCTTCGCGCTGTACGTCGCCTCGTCCACGGAGAGATCGCCGTTGCGGATCTCCATGGGGGAGTCGTCGCAGGTGATCTGCTGGCGGCCCATCGCGAGCCGCAGCCGCGCCTCGACCTCGGCGGGGCCCGCCGTGTCGAGGAGTACGTCGTCGATGCCCCAGTCCGCGGTGACGGCCGCGAGGCCGCCCTCCGTCACCACGAGGACCAGCGGACAGCCGGGGCCCGTGGAGCGCAGCAGCTGGCAGAGGCTGCGGACCTGGGGGAGGTCGCGGCGGCCGTCGATCAGGATGACGTCGGCACCCGGGGTGTCGACGAGAGCGGGCCCCTCCGCCGGGGCGACGCGCACGTTGTGAAGGAGCAGGCCGAGAGCGGGGAGCACCTCCGTCGACGGCTGGAGGGCATTGGTCAGGAGCAGCAGAGAACTCACTGCCGACCACCTGCCCGGGTCGTCCGACTGTCGTGCACGTTTCGCTCGCCCATAACGTCTGGTTCCTCCTCGGTCCCTGCGGAGGGGGTCCCCCCTGCTCATTTGGAGCTTGGGGGCGTTTACGGCACTGCTTCGTACTGCGTTCTGCCGTGTTCTCCTAAGGGCCCGCGCCCGGGGCCCCGGAAAGCACGAAAGGACCCGGGGGCTGCGCTGCCCGGATCCTCTGCCCAGCAGAATAGCCCACATGAACCCCGGTCCGGCAGGTCGAGAGGCGCGATCTTCTGTGCCTCCGCTCACTCGCGGTCAGCGCCGCGTTCAGCAGAGCGCCACGCTCCGTACACATGACGGAGTGGCGATCGAGGCCGCGTACGACCCCGGGCCCGACCCCGCGGGAGAGCTCGCGATCGTCGTCGCGCACGGCTTTTCGGGCGACTTGTCGCGTCCGCACGTGCGTCGCATCGCGGGCGTCTTCGCCCAGCGTGCGGCCGTGATCACTTTCTCCTTCCGGGGGCACGGCGGCTCCGGCGGGCACTCCACGGTGGGTGACCGCGAGGTGCTCGACCTGGCGGCGGCGGTGGAGTGGGCGCGGTCCCTCGGGCACACGCGCGTGGTGACCGTGGGTTTCTCGATGGGCGGCTCGGTCGTCCTCCGTCACGCCGCGTTGCACAGGGGGCGCACGGAAGCGCGGACCGACGCGGTGGCCGCGGTGAGTGCCCCCGCGCGGTGGTTCTACCGGGGGACGGCGCCGATGCGGCGGCTGCACTGGGTGGTCACACGGCCCGTGGGGCGCGCGGTCGGCCGGTTCGGGCTGCGGACGCGAATCCACCCGCACGAGTGGGACCCCGTCCCCCTTTCACCGGTCGAGTCCGTCCCCCTCATCGCTCCGACGCCGCTGCTCATCGTCCACGGCGACCGTGATCCGTACTTTCCGCTAGACCATCCCCGGATGCTCGCCGCGGCCGCCGACGGCGGGGCCGAGCTGTGGCTGGAAGCGGGCATGGGACACGCGGAGCACGCGGCGACGGACGGGCTCGTCGGGCGGATCGCCTCGTGGGCCACGGCATCATGGACGTCGGCAACCGCCGACTGATCGGCAACCGCCGACTGAAAGGAAGGGGAGTCGCATGGTGAACGGCACCATTCGTTACTGGGCCGCTGCCAAGGCGGCCGCGGGCGTCGCCGAGGAGCCGTACGAGGCGGCGGCGACGCTCGCCGACGCGCTGGACGCCGCCCGCGAGCGGCATCCCGGCGAACTCGTCCGGGTCCTGCAGCGCTGCTCCTTCCTGGTCGACGGAGCCCCCGTCGGAACCCGCAGGCATGAGACCGTACGGCTGGCCGAGGGCGGCACGGTCGAGGTGCTCCCGCCGTTCGCAGGAGGATGAGCGCCATGTCCAACCAGCCCTACGAGGGGTACGAGGGGTACGACGGGTACGAGCCGTATCCGCGGCAGCAACAGCAGCCGTACCCGGATCAGCAGCCGTACCCGGACCAGCAGGCCCACCCCGGGCAGCAGCCGTATCCGGACCAGCAGCAGTACTACGCGCAGCAGCAGTACGGCCAGGGCCAGGACCAGTACGGCCAGGCTCAGGGTCAGTACGGCCAGGCTCAGGGCCAGTACGGCCAGGGCCAGTACGGCCAGGACCAGTACGGCCAGGACCAGTACGGCCACGGCCAGGATCAGTACGGCCAGCCGTACGCCCAGCCCCAGCAGCCCGCCCAGCCCCAGCAGTACTACGCCGCGCCCCAGCAGCAGTACGGCCAGGAGCAGCACACCCAGCAGTGGGCGGGCCAGACCTGGGAGACGCAGGCGGGGCAGCCCGCCGCCGCGGTGGACATGACGGCGACGGCCTATCTGCCGCCGCAGGGCGCCGCCCCCGCACCCATGCCGGGAGCAGTCATGCCGGAAGCGGCAATGTCGGAAGCAGCCACGCCGGAGGAGCCCGGCGCGGCGGCGGAGCCGGAGCCCGGATCCGCCGCCGGGGACGCGTCCTCGTACGGTCCCGCCACCACCACCGGCAACCCCCGCGTCACCGACGCCCAGCGGGCCCGCGCCGAGGGGCGCTCGCCGATCATCGAGCCGGGGATGCAGCCCGCCGCGCTGACCGCCCTGCTCGGGCTGCTGCTGGCCGCGGGCGCGGCCGTCGGGCAGTACGCACTGCTCGTCCCGCTCGTGCTCCTGCAGGCCGTGACCGCCGCGGGATGGTTCCGGCTCAACGGCATGTGGCCCGCGCGGCAGGGCATCGCGCTCGCCTTCCTCGGCGGTGTCGTCGCGGACGTGGCGCTGCTGGCCGTCGGCAAGGAGAACGCGCCCGCCGCCATCCTCGGCACCCTGGGCGTGTGGGTGCTGCTCGTCCTCGTGCTGCAACTGCGCAGCCACGCGGGTGCCGACGAGCGGATGTACGGGCTGATGGCCACCGTCGCCTCGGCCGCGCTCGCGATCGTCGCTGCCGGGCACCTCGCGGCCGCGTCCGACGCCGTGACAGTGGGCGGCATCGCCGTCGCCGTCGCGATCCTCGCCCGCGCGCTGCCGCTGCCCACCCCCGCCTCCGTGGTCGTCGCGCTGCTCGCGGCCGCCGGAGCGGGGATCGCGGTCGGCGGGACGACGGACTACGGCAGCGAGGGGGCGCTGCTCGCCCTCGGCGCCGGGGTCTGCGCGCTGATCGGGCACCGCGCCGCCAGCTACGACTACCCGTCCCGCTTCGTGCACATGACGGCGGGCGTCGCGCTGCCGCTGGCGGCCGCCGCCCCGGCCGTCTACGTGCTCGGCCGCGCCCTCGGCTGACCACGCGTCCGACCGGCCACGGCTGATCGTCACAGCTGATCGACAGGTCCCCCGCCGGGCTCTCCGGCCGGGGACCTGTCCTTTAGGCTCGCGGAAACGACACATCACTCGGGGGACCAGGTGGGGGAACACCGGACATGAGCAAGCGAGCCATACGCATACTTCTGATCGTCGTCGTGATCCTCGGAGGTCTCTTCGTGGCGGCCGACCGGCTCGCCGTGAACTTCGCCGAGGGCGAGGCGGCGGACAAGATGCGGACCAGCGAGGGGCTGAGCGAGACGCCCGACGTCTCCATCAAGGGCTTCCCCTTCCTCACCCAGGTCATGGGCGGTGAGCTCGACGACGTGGAGGTCGGCATCAAGAACTACGACGCCAAATCCGGGTCCGACTCCATCCGCATCGCCGACCTCACGGCCCACATGAAGGGCGTCGAGTTCTCCGGCGACTACAGCTCGGCGACCGCCGCGACGGCCACGGGCACCGCCCACGTCACGTACGACGAGCTCCTGAAGGCCAGCAGGTCCGAGCCCGTCGAGCTGCCGCTCGGCGCGACCGGCAAGGTCATCGGCCTCTCCGACGGCGGGAACGGCAAGATCAAGGTCGCGGTCGAGGTCAGCAAGGGCGGCGTGAAGCTCCCGAAGCCCGTCCACGTCCTCAGCACGGTCCGCGTCGAGGGCGACAACATCAAGGTCCACGCCGACCGGATCCCGAAGAGCATCGACGTCCTCGGCGTCTCCATCCCGCTCCCCGAGGGCACGGCCCGCAACGTCACCGACTTCGACCAGAAGATCGACGACCTGCCGGCGGGCATCAAGCTGGAGAAGGTCGAGGCGGCACCGGACGGCGTCGACATGTCGGTGACCGGCTCCAACGTGCGCCTGGCGGGCTGAACCCCTCTTTCCTCCGGCTTCCCCCGCCTTCCCTCCGGCTTCCTCCGGGGCTCCGTCCGCAGTGCGAGACGGAGGCGTCCGGCGGGCGGATGTGACCGGGGCGACAGGCGGCCCACGGCCCCACCGGGGCGGCCGCGGGCTTCAACGATTCCCACATCGTGGACGATCGTGTCTCAGCATGCGGAGCGCCGGTGACACGGCCGCCTCTCCGTCCCTACGATCGGACGCATGCACCGACAGGCGGACCTCACGAAGCGGCGGGCAGTGGACCTGTGCCGCGTCGCCGCCATGCTCTGTCGCACCTTCTAGCGGGACGCCCCATCCCCGCATTCCCCCGGCCTGTTGACGCCATCCGTCAGGGCCTCCCCCGTGCGTACGCACGCCGTGCCTCCCCGCACCGCCCGTGCCGCGCACGCCCCTTTGCACCGCCGTAACTGCCCCGGAGGAGAGAAGCATGAGCCGCAGCGACGTCCTGGTAGACGCCGACTGGGTCGAGGCCCACATCGAGGACCCGAAGGTCGCCATCGTCGAGGTCGACGAGGACACCTCCGCGTACGACAAGAACCACATCAAGAACGCGATCCGCATCGACTGGACCGACGACCTCCAGGACCCGGTCCGCCGCGACTTCGTGGACCAGGAGGGCTTCGAGAAGCTCCTCTCGGCCAAGGGCATCGCGAACGACACCACCGTGGTCCTCTACGGCGGCAACAACAACTGGTTCGCGTCCTACGCCTTCTGGTACTTCAAGCTCTACGGCCACCAGGACGTGAAGCTCCTCGACGGCGGCCGCAAGAAGTGGGAGCTCGACTCCCGCGACCTGGTCGACGGCGACGAGGTCCCGAACCGCCCGGCCACCCAGTACAAGGCCAAGCCCCAGGACACCTCGATCCGTGCCTTCCGCGACGACGTCGTGGCGGCCATCGGCGCGCAGAACCTGGTCGACGTGCGCTCGCCCGACGAGTTCAGCGGCAAGCTGCTCGCCCCGGCCCACCTCCCGCAGGAGCAGTCGCAGCGTCCGGGCCACGTCCCGTCCGCCCGCAACATCCCGTGGTCGAAGAACGCCAACGACGACGGCACCTTCAAGTCGGACGACGAGCTCAAGGCCCTCTACGAGGACGAGCAGGTCGACCTGGCCAAGGACACCATCGCCTACTGCCGCATCGGTGAGCGTTCGGCCCTGACCTGGTTCGTCCTGCACGAGCTGCTCGGCCAGACCAACGTCAAGAACTACGACGGCTCGTGGACCGAGTACGGCTCCCTCGTCGGCGTGCCGATCGAGCTCGGCGCCAACAAGTAAGTCATCCGACCTTCCTTCCCCCTCAGGAGTACCCATGTGTGGAGCAAAGGCCGGCGGCCCCGACGCTTCGACGATCAAGCCCGGTGAGACGACGATCCAGGGCCAGGTGACCCGCGACGGCGAGCCCGTCAGCGGTTACGTGCGCCTGCTCGACTCGACCGGCGAGTTCACCGCCGAGGTCCCGACCTCGGCCACCGGACAGTTCCGCTTCTACGCGGCCGAGGGCACCTGGACCGTCCGGGCGCTGATCCCCGGCGGCACCGCCGACCGCACGGTCGTCGCGCAGACGGGCGGCCTCGCGGAGGTCGCGATCGCGGTCTGACCACTCACCGCACCGAGAACGGCTGAAGGGCCGCACCCCAGGGGGTTGGACGCCACTGGACGGGGTGCGGCCCTTCGGCTGCCTTCCGGCGGTCTTTCCGGCGGCCGCCACTCGGGCTACCGCCTTCGCCTGCCGTCGAGCTCGTCCCACCACTCGTCGGACTTCTCGTCCCCGCTGGGGTCGTCCCACCAGCGGTCGTCGGGGCCGCGCCGGTTCGCCGCCATGGCCGCGAGCGGCGGGATCACCATCGCCACGACGCACATCCCGACGGCGACGGGGACCGACCAGAGCCGCACGACGCCCCAGGCCAGGACGAAGAGACCGATGCAGGTCCCCATCATGGCGAAGTACACATGACGCCGTCGCGCGTACATACATCCAGCGTACGTCGCCAGGGCCCTCACAGAGAGGGACGGGCGCCGCCCGACTACAGTGGGACCGGCTCTGAATACCTGCCCCAACCGCTCACCGAGGAGCACCCCGTGCTTGAGGCCTTCTTCTCCGCCCTGCTGGTTCTTGTCTGCGTCGGCGTTCTCGCCTTCGCCGGGCTCACCGTGAAGAAGCTGTACCAGGGCCAGCGCTGACCCCCGCCACCTCCACAGATCGCCTGAGCTTCCCATGATCGAGATTCCGTCCGACCTGAACCCCGACCTCGTCCCCCTCGCCTGGCTCCTCGGCAACTGGGCGGGCGCGGGCGTCACCGACTTCCCCGGCGCCGAGAAGGCGAATTTCGGCCAGGAAGTCTCCTTCACCCATGACGGGCGGGACTTCATCGAGTACCGCTCGTACAGCTGGATCCTCGACGCCGAGGGCAACAAGGTGAAGCCCCTGGAGTCCGAGTCGGGCTTCTGGCGCATCGACAAGGACCGCAAAGTCGAGGTCGTCATGGTCCGCGACGACGGCGTCGTCGAGGTCTGGTACGGCGAGCTGGCCGACAAGAAGCCGCAGATCGACCTGGCCACCGACGCCGTGGCGCGCACCGCCGCCTCCGGCCCCTACACCGGCGGCAAGCGCCTCTACGGCTATGTGAAGGGCGACCTGATGTGGGTCGGCGAGAAGCAGACCCCCGAGGTCCCGCTGCGGCCCTACATGTCGGCCCAGCTGAAGAAGGTCGTCACCCCGGAAGAGGTCGCCGACATGGCCCGCAACCTCGGTGATCTGCCCGACGACGGCATCGCTTTCTTCAAGTAGACCCCAGGGCCTTCCGTCCGGCGCGAGCCCGGCCCGCCCCCGACGGAAGGCCCTAGACTTCTGGGTGTGGCGAGTACCGACTCCGACTGGAAGAGCGACCTGCGTCAGCGCGGCTACCGGCTGACGCCGCAGCGACAGCTTGTCCTCGAAGCCGTCGACACCCTTGAACACGCGACCCCCGACGACATCCTCTGCGAAGTGCGCAAGACGGCGTCGGGGGTCAACATTTCCACGGTCTACCGCACCCTGGAGCTCCTGGAGGAGCTGGGCCTGGTCAGCCATGCCCACCTCGGGCACGGCGCGCCGACGTACCACCTGGCGGACCGGCACCACCACATCCACCTGGTCTGCCGGGACTGCACGGACGTCATCGAGGCCGACACGGAGATCGCCGCGGAGTTCACCGCCAAGCTGCGCGGGACGTTCGGCTTCGACACCGACCTGAAGCACTTCGCGATCTTCGGACAGTGCGCGAACTGCGCGACCCAGAAATAAAAACCGTCATCAGCGGGTCGTAGTCTTTGTGAACATGAAGAGCCCCCTGTTGTCCCTGCCCGGCGCCGTCCCCGCCGAGGGCGTGGACGAAGGCGTCGCCGCCCACTACGGCGAACTGTTCCGAGAGCAGCGCGCCCTCGCCGACGGCACCGGTTTCGTCGACCTCTCGCACCGCGGCGTGGTCACCGTCACCGGCTCCGACCGGCTGAGCTGGCTGCATCTGCTGCTGACCCAACACCTCAGCGAGCTGCCCGCGGGCCAGGCCACCGAAGCGCTGATCCTCTCCGCCAACGGCCACATCGAGCACCACCTCTCCCTCGTCGACGACGGCGAGACCGTCTGGGCGCACGTCGAGCCCGGCACGCAGGACGCGCTCATCGCGTACCTGGAGAGCATGAAGTTCTTCTACCGCGTCGAGGTCGCCGACCGCACGGAGGACGTCGCCGTCGTCCACCTGCCGGCCGGTTCCATCGCCCCGGTCCCGGACGGCGTCGTCGTACGCGAGACCGCGCACGGGCGCGACCTGTTCCTGCCCCGCGCGGACCTGGAGGCGTACGCCGAGGGGAACGGCCCCGCGGCCGGACTCCTCGCGTACGAGGCACTGCGGGTGGAGACCCACCGGCCGCGCCTCGGCTTCGAGACCGACCACCGCACCATCCCGCACGAGCTGGGCTGGATCGGTTCGGCGGTGCACCTGCAGAAGGGCTGCTACCGCGGCCAGGAGACGGTCGCCCGCGTCCAGAACCTGGGGAAGCCGCCGCGCCGCCTGGTCTTCCTGCACCTGGACGGCAGCGAGGTGCACCTGCCCGTGGCCGGGACGCCGCTGCATCTCGCGAGCGAGGGCGTCGAGGGGCGGAAGCTCGGGTTCATCACCACGGCCGTCCGCCACCACGAGCTCGGGCCGATTGCGCTGGGCCTGGTCAAGCGCAATGTGCCGGTGGACGCGGGGCTGATCGCGGGAGACACGGCCGCGGCGCAGGAAGTCGTCGTCGAGCCCTGACGCGGTCGTCGGGGTCCCGTCACATCTCCAGCAGCACCGTGAACGGGCCGTCGTTCGTCAGGCCCACCCGCATCTGCGCCCCGAAGCGGCCCGTCGCCACCGTCGCCCCCAGGGCGCGCAGTTGCGACACCACCTCGTCGACCAGGGGCTCGGCCACGTCACCGGGGGCCGCCGCGTTCCATGTGGGGCGGCGGCCCTTGCGGGCGTCTCCGTAGAGCGTGAACTGGCTGATGACCAGCAGCGGTGCGTCGATGTCGCTGCACGACCTCTCGTCGGACAGCATGCGCACCGACCACAGCTTGCGGGCCAGCTGGGCGGCCTTCTCCTTGGTGTCGTCGTGCGTGACGCCCACCAGGACGCACAGGCCCTCGCCGCTGATCTCGCCCACCGTCTCGGGGCCGTCCTCACCCGCGACGACGACGCTCGCTCCGTCGACCCTCTGCACCACTGCTCGCATACGGCCATCATGCCGTGCCGCACGAGGCGCACGGGACGGGCCCCTGATCCCCCCATCCGGGGCCGATTCCGGGCACTCGGTCCCATAGCGGCCACTCGGGGTGGCACCATGCATACACGCGGTGCACCGCGTCGGCCGGTCGAGGGGACGGGTAGAGCCAGATGGTGAGTACTTCAAGTACCGGGCAGCCGCCGGGCCGCGTCTCGCTGCGGCGCACGCAGACCGCGCGGCCGCCCGCGCAGCGCACCGGCGGCCGACTGCTGCCCGACGTGCCCGAGCACGACCTGGCCGCACTGCGCCTGCCGGAGCTCCGCGAACTGCGCAAGGGGGCGCAGCAGGACGAGGCCGACCTCAGCTATGTGCGGCGGCTGCTGCAGGGGCGCATCGACATCCTGCGGGCCGAGATCGCGCGCCGCAGGGCACCGGGACCACCGGCGCCCGAGCCGGAGACGACGGTCGTGGACCGGCTCTCGGAGATCCTCAGGGACGCCCCGGCCCGCCACCGCTCCTCGGCCCGGCACGTCACGCTCGGCACCCCGCTCGGCGAGGAGTCCCGGCTGCTGGCCACGGAGATGCTCGCCGAGGTCGAGCTCTCCGACCTGGCGGCGCGCACGGACGACGAACTGGACACCGCGATGGGCCGCCTCGTCCGCTACGAACAGCAGGTGTCGCGGCGCAGACAGGCGCTGCAGCACACGGCGGACGACTGCTCGGCGGAGATCGCGCGGAGGTACCGCGTGGGCGAGGCCCAGGTGGACGACCTGTTGCTGTGAGCCCCGCGGGTGGGGGGGGGCTCACCGGAAAGCGCGTGCGGTGGCGGGTGGTCGCTGCCTAGCGTGGGCGGATGAGCGATGTTGACGTAAGAGCGGTCTCCGACGCCGAGTTGTCCGGCTGGCTGCGGGCCGCGCAGGCCGGGTTCCTGCAGCCCTTCGCCGAGATGTCGGACGAAGCCGTCGCCCATCTCCGTTCCCGTACGGCTCCGTCCCGCCTCCTGGGCGCCTTTGACGGCGACCGCTTCGTGGGCACCTTCCGGTCCTTCCGGCAGGAGGTCACCGCGGTGGGCGGCGCACCCGTCGTGGCGAACGCGGTGTCGGGCGTGACCGTGGCGCCCACCCACCGCCGCCGCGGCATCCTCAGCCGCATGATGTCCGGGGACCTCGCCGAGGCGAAGGAGCGCGGCGACGTCCTGGCCACGCTCATCTCCGCCGAGTACCCGATCTACGGGCGGTACGGCTTCGGCCCCGCGTCCTGGGCCACCGAGTGGACGGTCGACGTGGCGCGCTCCGGTCTCGATCCGCGCTGGTCGGGGCCCGAGGAGTCCGGGGCCCGCATCGACCTCGTCGACGGCGACGACGTCCGCAAGCACGGCCCGGACCTGTTCGAGCGGTTCCGCGCGGCCCGGCACGGCGTGGTCAACCGCGACGAGGAGTGGTGGCTGCGCAACACCGGACTGCAGGCCACCCCCGAATTCCCTTGGCAGGAGCCGTTCTACGCCCTCTACCGCGCCCCCTCGGGCCAGGTGGACGGGCTCGTCGCGTACCGGACGACGAACGACGAGTGGGGGCCGTCCCGGCTGCCGGAGAACACGGCGACCGTGCTCGGGATGACGGCGGTCTCGCCCGCCGCCGAGCGAGCCCTGTGGCACTTCGTCTGCGCGGTCGACAAGGTTCTCGAGGTCAGGAGCGGCTGGCTGGCCCCCGACGACCTGCTCCCGCACCTCCTGCCCGACCCGCGCGCGGCCAAGGTCAGCGGGCACGCGGACTGGCTCTGGGTGCGGATCCTGGACGTCGTGCGGGCCCTTGAGTCGCGTACGTACGACGGCTCGGGCACGGTCGTCCTGGAGATCACGGACGCCGCGGGGCTCGCGGGCGGGCGCTACCGTCTCGACGCGACGCCGCAGGGGGCGTCCTGTGTGCCGACGAGCGCTCCGGCCGACCTGGCCCTCGATGTGCGGGAGTTGGGGGAGATGTGGCTGGGGGACGCGTCCGTGGCGCGGGCCGTGGCGCTCGGGCGGGTGGTGGAGGAGCGGACGGGCGCCGCCGTGGTGGCCGACGCCCTGTTCCGCACGTCCAGGCGGCCATGGTGCCCGGACATGTTCTGAGCCCCGGCCCGTCCGTAGCGATGGACCGGGGCCCAGCCCCCCCTTACGGCTGACCGGACTCCCGGCTCCCCTCCGGATGGGAGCCCGGCCAGCCGAACCTGTCGGGTCGGGCGGTTCAGCCCGACTGGGCGAGGAGCAGGACGAGGAGTCCGGCTCCGACGCCGCTGAGCTTGACGTTCTTGGCCTTGATTCCGACGGTCAGCAGGACGAAGGCGACGATGCCCAGCGGTCCGTACTTCCACTGGACGAGTTGCTCGAATCCAATGGCGAGGGCGGCGACGACGATGGCGATGAGCGGCATGACGTTCCCTCCTTCGGGATCGGGGCGGCGGACCCCGTTCGGTCGATGGCCAACTGGCTGCCGCTGCGGGGTGCTTGCGGGCGGCTGCCGACGGCTGGTGGCCAACCCCGGGAGGGTCCGACCATATCGCCGAAGTTGGCTACCAACTTCAACTGACTTATCTCCGCTAGGAGTCGACTCATAACCACCTTTCCTGCAACTCCCCTAAGATGGCGCGAAGTTGTACTGTTTGGTTGTGAGCACCGAACACGCCGCCGTCAACGGGCGCAAGCGAGCGCAGCGGAGCCACCGAGAGGTTGCCGACGTGCTGCGCGACCGGATCAGGACCGGGTCGCTGCGACCCGGTCAGCGCATGCCCACGCAGGCCGAGCTGGCCGATGAGTTCGGTGTGGAGCGCGGAGCCGTGCGTGAGGCGCTGCGCATCCTGCACCGTGAGCATCTGCTGTCCAATGTGTCCAAGGGGAGCCCGGCCACGGTCGCGGACGTCGCGGAGCGTGCTTCCGCCGGTTCCGGCGAGGTGCGTCCGCAGCCCACCATGGTCGGCCTGGCCCCGCGGATCGCAGCCGCGTTCGATGCGCCGCACGTCGAGATAGACGCCCTGTGTCTCACGTCCATCTCTCTCACCATGGCCATCGGCGAACCGCTGCGGCAGATCCATGCCGGACGGCGGAAACCGGCCAAGGTCGACGTCCGGGTGCTGCTGCCCAGCCGCGACATCGACCTCGCCTTCCCGGCGCCGGTCGACGGCGGGGACCACCAGGGCGACCGGGTGCACCGGCGCTGGCTGGACCAGCGCAACGCGCAGGGGCAGGTGCTGCGCCACAACCTGCTCGCGCTGCGGTCCTCGCACGGCATCGACGTATCGGTGCAGTTCCGCGCGCTGCCGTTCACGCCGCCCGTGAAGCTGTACCTGATCAACGGCTCGGAGGCGCTCTTCGCCTACTACACGCTCACCAAGCGGGACGAGGAGATCGGCCAGGAGTCCCTGGAGATGTACGACGCGCAGGGCACGCAGTCGATGCTCTTTCCGTTCAAGGAGGGGGACGGGCTGCGGGACACGACGTTCGTGGAACAGTCCCATCTGTGGTTCAACGCCCTCTGGAACACGATCAGTCAAGACCTGGAGCTGGCGGCGGGCTGAGCGCCCCGGGAGTTCCCCGCCCGGGGCCGGCCGGCCGCCGGTTCTGTCGGATCAGCCGGCCGGACCCGTCACCATCAGGGCGAGGACGACGGCTCCGATGGAACTGCACGTGGGATTCTTCGCCTTGACGCCCACGGTGAGCAGAAGGAGGCCGACGATGCCCATCGGGCCGTACTTCCACTGCACGAGCTGTTCCAGGGCTACAGCGACCACGGCTGCGAGGAGGGCTATGGCGGGCATGGTGGTTCCTCCTTCTGCCATCTTGAGCCAGTTGGCAACCAACTCTGCTTGAGTTGTCCCCACTTGGTGACAGTCCATAAACAACTTGCCCTCAACTCCCCAGAGATGGCGGTCAGTTGTATCGTCTGGTCGTGACCCAGGAGAACGTGGCAGTGAACGGCAGCAGAAGACTCACCCCCCAGGACATCGCCGACACCCTCCGCGAGCGCATCCGCGTGGGCGAACTCAGAGCGGGAGAACGCCTGCCGACCCAGGCGGAACTGGCCGAGGAGTTCGGCGTCGAACGCGGCGCGGTGCGCCAGGCCATGAAGAAGCTGCAGGCCGAGGGCCTGCTGTCCAACGTGAGCAAGGGGAGCCCGCCGCGCGTGGCGCAGTCCCCCAAGCTCCCCGTGGGCAAGGACCCCCAGCCGTCCATGGCCGCGCTGGCCCCACGCCTCGCGGAGGCGTTCGCCGCGCCCGACGTCCGGATCGACGCGGTCTCGTACACCGCCGAAACGCTGATGGTCGCGCTGGGCGAGCCGGTCCGGCTCATCCACGAGGGCAGTCTGCGCCCCAACTCGATCAAGGTACGGATCCTGCTGCCGAGCAGCGACATCGAGCTGGCCTTCCCCGTGCCCGTGGAGGGCGGCGAGCAGGGCCGGGAGCGGCTCCACCGGCGCTGGCTCGCCCAGCGCAACGCGCAGGGCCAGGTGCTGCGGCACAACCTGCGCGCGCTGCGCGCCTCCCACGGAATCGACGTCCAGGTCACGTTCCGCGCCCTGCCGTTCACCACGCCCGTCAAGCTCTACCTGCTCAACGGACGCGAGGCGCTCCTCGCCTTCTACACGCTGGCGCCGACGTCCGTGGAGCTGGACGTGCGCGGCGGGGCGACCGAGACGATGGACATCTGGGACGCCGGGGGCATCAAGGCGCCGGTCTTCTCCTTCGAGAAGACCGGCGAAGCCTCCCGCGACACCGTATTCGTCGACGAGTCGCAGAACTGGTTCGACGCCCTCTGGGAAACCATCACCACTGACCTGACACTCTCTTAAATGACACCTGATTCGACGCAATCCGAAGCGACGCAGCCCGACGGGCCGCAGGCCGAAGCGACGCAGGCCGAAGCGGCGGCGGACGCGGCCGCCCTGCTGCGGAAGGTGGTCACGCCCGTCCGATTCGTGCTCTTCGACTTCGACGGGCCCATCTGCCGCCTCTTCGCCGGGCGGCCGGCGTCCACGGTGGCGCAGGACCTGGTCCAGTGGCTGAAGGAGCGTGGGCTGCGCGGACTGCTCACCGCCGACGAGAAGAAGCTGCCCGATCCCTACGTCGTGCTGCGTGCCGTCGACCGCCGCCATCCCCGCAGCGACCTGGTCGCCGAGCTGGAGCAGTGGCTCACCCGGCAGGAGCTGGCGGCCGTGACGACGGCCATGCCGACCGCGTACGTCGATCCGCTGATCCGCACCTGGGCGGCGGTCGGCGTCCGGCTCGCGGTGACGACCAACAACGCGCCGTGCGCGGTGGGCAGATATCTGGAGATGCGCGGCCTCCTGGAGTGCTTCTCCCCCCACATATACGGCCGCACCCAGGACCTCAGTCTCCTCAAGCCCGATCCGTACTGCGTCGAGCGTGCGCTGCACGCGATGGGGGCGGAGCGGGGAGCCGCCCTGATGATCGGTGACGCGCCGTCCGACTACGTGGCGGCGGAGCGGGCGGGCGTGCGCTTCCTCGGCTACGCGCGTAACGAGCGCAAGGCGGAGCTGCTGCGCTTGGCCGGTGCGGAACACCTGGTCGACTCTCTCGAACAACTCTCCAGGGTTGTATACGCCATCGGGCGCACGAAGGCGCCCTAAAGGAGCAGGCGAGAGCATGCAAGCGCCACGCCGGCGTCCACTATGTGGCATGTGGCAGGAACGGTTCCGTGCAGCGGATACCCTCTGCGCTCATGCCGTCACCTCCGCCTCGCGCCCCCCACGAGGCGCCGAAGACCGGGCGTCGCGAGGCGTGGATCCGACGCCTCGCGGATCTGCACCGGGACCGCCCGGACCGCCAGGTCGTGGCCGGTCACCACAACATCAACTACGTCGTGCCGCTCGGCTGGTCCCTCGCCCTGCTGCTGCGCACGATGCCCTTCAGGGCCCGGGTCAAGTGCCGGATGCCGCGTGAGGCGGTCGAGGTGGCGCCCCGCATCTGGCCGAGCGAGCCCGAGCTGCTCAGGGTGGTCAGCCGGTATCTGAAGGAAGTGCCGCGCTGCTACCGGGACTTCGGCGACTGGTCGCTGCACTCCTACCGGGCCGGGCGCGCCCTCTCCGAGGTGCAGCCCCAAGGGCCCGTCGGGGAGGCGCTGCTGCGCTCCTTCGCCGAGTTCTTCGCGCGGGCCGCCGCGGTGCCCGAGGGGGAGCTGCCGCCCCGGCCCGCCGACTGGCCGGAGTCCGGGCAGAGCGAGGCGTTCCTCCGGTGGCTCGTCGACTTCACCGAGAAGCGGGTGCACGAGCCCAACAGGTGGCGATTCGACGCACTCTTCTCCGCGGTCGGGGTGCGCCGCGACGCCATGACCGCCTTCCTCGACGACCCCGGCCGCCCGCGGCTGACGCCGAGGCCCTTCTGCCTGCTGCACACCGATGTGCACCGTGCGAACGTCGTCGTCGACCGCAGGCAATTGGCCGTCATCGACTGGGAGTTGGCCATGTACGGCGACCCCCTGCACGACCTCGCGACCCACGTCGTCCGCATGGACTACGAGAAGGACGAGCAGACCCGGGTCAAGGAGCTGTGGGCCGACGGCATGGAGCGGGCGGGCCACGCCGCCATGACGGAGGGCATGGCGACGGACCTGCCCGTCTACCTGGACTTCGAGTACGCCCAGTCCGTCTTCCCCGACATCATGCGGGCCGCACTCGACCTGATCGCCCTGCCGGACGAGCCGGACGCCGCCGACTTCGCGGGCGCGGCGGCGCGGGTGTGCCGTGCGGTACGGAGGGCGGCGGAGCCGCTGAAGCTGGACTCGGTGCCGGACGAGGGGGTCGCCGAGAGCGCTCTTCGGGAGTGGTGCGCGGGGCCGTTCGGCCGTCCCTGAGCGGTGTGGCGGGATCCGTCGGCGGCTCCCGGGCCGTCGGCCGGTGGACGGGGACGGGCTCTTCCTGACGGCCCGGGGCGCGGGCACCATGGCTGCACTGTTGAGCACTCCGCTCAATACCGTGAGGCAGGGGGCCCGGTGACTGTGAGAGGTCGTCGTGCGGGACGTGCGGGACGGGAACGCTGGGCGAGGGCGGAGAGCGTGGCGACCAAGGCGCTGCTGCTCGGTGTGTTCCTCCTGGGCATGGTCGCCCAGTTCGTGCAGCCGGTGGGGGGCGCGCTGGAGGGCAAGGTCTATGCGGGCGGTGCGATCCTCAGCCTGGTGGGTTACGTGCTCTACGACGTGGTGTCCGAACTGAACGACCGGACGCCGCCCGAGTCCGGTTCCGAGATACGCACGGCTGAACTGAACGAGCACATCGAGCGGGTGCTGGGAAACCGAAGGACCAGGCGGATCCGCATCGACGCCATCGGCTACACGGGAGAGACCGTCCAGGCGCCGATCAGCCGGAGCCTGGAAGCCCTGCGAGAGGACGCGCGACGGAACGTGCGGGTTCGTATCCTCGTGCCGGACTTCACCGCGCCGATGGCGATACCGGGGACGCTGGACGCGGACGGCAGAGCGGTGGACGATCCCGCGTACCGCGCGTACCAACTGGACCGGGTGCGGTGGAACGTCCGCGAGTTCGGGGAAGCGGCCCGGAGCCTCAGAGGCTCCCGCCGGGCCGAGATGGACGTGCAGTTCCGCATGCTGCGCATCACGCCCCTGCTGAAGTTCTGCCTGATCAACGGCGAGGAGCTGTTCGACGGCATCTACGACAAGGTGGTGCAGGAGTCGGCCCCGGTGCCGCCGGAGCGGCAGATCCTCGACCTCAAGGGTTATCAGGCGGTCCTGACCCACTGGCGCTCCGAGTCGGGGGCCGCGGGGCGCGAGAAGGTCGCTCAGCGGCAGGATCTCTTCGACACGCTGTGGCGGCTCTCCTCGCCGTTGCCCGAGGTGTGGGCTTCCTGAGGGGCCGCCTGTCGGCCACCGCGTGGGTCACGCGTAGCGCGCGAGGCCCGTGCGCAGTTGGTCGAACGCGCTGTTCGCCGCCGTCACCGCCGTCGGGGCGACCTCGGCCACGGGCTCGCCCGCCGCGATGCGGTGCCAGTTCTCCTCCGCCAGGACGCGGTGGACGGCCACGATCTGGGCCGCGGCCAGGCGGGCCTCCAGGGGGTTGCCGCCGTGGGCGGCCAGCAGGGCGGTGGCCAGGGCCTGTTCGGAGCGGTCCTGGTAGCCGTAGAGGCGGGCGACCAGGGAGGGGGTTCCGTAGAGGAGGCGGTGGAAGGCCATGACGCCCTCGGCGTCGTTGAGGCCCGTCACCGGGTCGTGGCGCTCCAGGCCGTCCAGGAAGTGGTGGTGGAGGGCGTCGAGCGCGGTGAGTCCCGTGGGGCGGGCGGCCACCGTGCGGGCCGCCTCGTCCTCGTGGTCGGCGAAGCGGTGGAGGACCAGGTCCTCCTTGGACGCGAAGTAGCGGAACAGGGTCGGCTTGGAGATCTCGGCCGCCGCCGCCACCTCCGCCACGGACACCTTCTCGAAGCCCTTCTCCAGGAACAGGGCGATCGCCGTCTCGGAGATCGCCTCGTACCTGCGCTGCTTCTTGCGGGCGCGCAGCCCCGTCGGGCCGGTGGCGGCGCTCTCGCTCGCGGTGGTCTCGTCGGCAGAGGTCATGGGGGGGAGTGTAGCCGGGCGCCGGAACTCGGTTACAAATTTAACTCGGTTACATTATTCTGGGGCGCATGACGACGACACCCGACGCCCTCGCCCAGGAACGCAGCTACCACGACGCCTGCCGCGCCGCCCTGGCCCGCATGGTCGAGGGGGCCGAGGAGCGGGTGGTCGGCGGGGCGGACGTATCCGCGTCCGGTGCCGACGCCGAGGTGCTCGGGTACCAGTTCCGGAGCCACGCCAAGGCCATGCGCGAACTGCCGGAGGCGCCGTTGTTCTTCGGGCGGCTGGACTTCGAAGGAGGGGAGGGGGACGAAGGAGGGG
>NZ_LIPN01000222.1 GCF_001418325.1 Streptomyces atriruber
GGACCGGGGAGCGGGCCGGTGGGCGGGCGGCCCTCGGTGCGGTTCCTGCGGGGCTGAGCGGTGGGACCAGGCCAGACGCCTACGAATGGCCCTTAACACGGGTCCGCCGACGCCCCTAGGTTCGCCGAAGGCCCCCAGGTGGCCCGTGAGGAACCGCAGGAAGGAAGGCCCGCAGCGATGCCAGAGACACCGGTCGTGCCGACGACGTCACCGATAGCGGTGATCGCGCACCTGAGCGACACCCACATCGACACCGGGGCGGAGGACGGCGGCCGGAGCGTCGACCGCACCCGGGCCGTCATGGAGTACCTGAACGGCCTCCCGTACGACCTGGACGCCGTCATCGCCACCGGTGACATCGCCGACCACGCGGCCCCGGCCGAGTACGAGGCGGCCCGCGAGCTCCTGACGACCCGGCACCCCCTGCTGACCTGCCCCGGCAACCACGACGAGCGCGCCGCGTTCCGCGAACACCTGCTGGGCGAACCACCGAGCACGGGCCCGGTGAACACGGCACACGTCACGGACCGCTTCACCCTGGCCCTGTGCGACACGTCGGTGCCCGGCGAGGACCACGGACGGCTGGCGGACGAGACCCTGGACTGGCTCTCCGGCCTCCTCGCCGACACCCCGCCCGCACGCCCGGTCCTGATCGGCTTCCACCACCCGCCGGTCCCGCTGCACACGCCCTACGTGGACGGCATCCGTCAGGCCGACGAGCACCGCCTGGCCGACCTGACGGCACGCCACCCGAACGTCACGGCGTTCCTGGCCGGTCACGCCCACACCCCCGCGGCGACGGCCTTCGCGGGCCGCCCCCTCCTGGTGGCCCCGGGCGTGGTCTCCACGCTCCGCCTCCCCTGGGAAGACCGGGCCCACCCGTCCCACCACGTCCACCACGGCCTGCCCCCGGCCGTCGCCTTCCACGTCCTGGACGACACGGGCCGCCTGACGACGCACTACCGCCCCGTCCTCTGAGGACATCGCGGCCATCGCGGTCACCGCGGTCACCGCGAGAGGGCGGAGAGGCTGAGCAGGAGATGCGCCGACTCGGGATGGTGGAAGTCGGAGTGCGCCCCGGCGGGCAGGAGCCGCCCCGCCCGCCCGCCGCGGAACCGCCACCCCGCGTCCACGTTGACGATGCGATGGTCGAGGACGTCCAGTGCGTACGGCTCCTCGACCGTGAGCAGGCGGGTGGAGTACTGCGGCACGGGCGCGGTGCCCACCCCCGAGTGGCCGATCCCGGGGGCCGCCTCCGCCCGCAGATGCCAGAAGCCGGTGGCGCGGTCCCAGCGCGAGTGGGTCAGGGTGAGCGGCCCGCGCAGGGGAGCGGCGTCCCGTCCGTCGCGCGCGAACAGCGCGGGGAACAGCTCGTCGAAGCTGTTGCGCGGCGCGGCCATCTGGAAGACGAGGGCGCTGTCGACCGTGAAGGGCCGCAGCGGGTCCACGGCGTTGCTCCAGCCGAGCACCCGCGGCCCGCGGGGCGGGGCCGCGGCCCACTGCACGGCCTCGCAGAGGAACCGGCCGCCGAAGGAGTGCCCGACCAGATGCAGGTACTGGCCGTGGCGGGTGGCCAGCACCGCGGGGTCGGCGGGATCGGCCCGCTTCGCGTCCAGGTAGCCGAGCAGGTGGCCGAGGACATGCGCGGCGTGCCCGGTGCCCGGCGCGCTCATCGCGTGGGCGCGGTCGCGGATGCGGCGGTACCCGGCCGGGGTCGGCAGGCTGGAGGACGGCCAGCAGACGACGACGCACCAGGGCCGGTATCCGCCGGACAGACCCGCGTACGCCTCCGGTCGGGCGGCGGCCAGCTCCTTGGCCTGCCGGAGCAGCCGGCCCGCGCTGCGGACGGCGCTGCCCGGCTCGGTCTGCCAGCCGTGCACGTAGACGTAGATGTCGGTCGCCCGGTCAGGGATGCGCAGCAGCCGGGCGAGGTGCTCGGCGAGCCGGTCCGGCCGGACGGGGGCGTCGGAACCGGGCGCGCACAGCCGTCCCTTCTCGTCGAGGCGGACGACGGTCGTGGAGACGGGGGCGCCCCCGCGGGCCACGGACCTCCTGCCCCTCACAGAGCCGTCTCCAGCCTGCTGTCGATGCCGCAGTACAGCGAATAGGCCAGCGCCAGCGGATTGTGGAAGTCGTCGGCGTACTCGCGGGCGAGCGCCATCGCGATCTCCCCCGCCGTGCTGTCGCCGCCGAGATAGCGGTCGAGGAAGGCGAAGGCGTACTCGGAGGCGAAGAGCTGGGGTATCTCTATCTGCGGGCCGAGGACCCCGTCCGCCCCGAGGTTCACCAGGACCCCGCCGAGGTGCTTGAGTCCGGGCTCCGGTGCCGTCTGCCCGGTGTGGCAGGCGTTGAGCAGGACGAAGGGGTGGAAGACCGCGTCGGCGGAGCCCCGGTGCCGACGGCGTTTGCGCATGACCAGGTCGGCGTCTATGGGCCGGTCGTCGGAGAGCCGGACCGCCAGATGGGGATGGGGCGAACCGTTCTCGACGAACGCGCCGTGGCACCAGAAGTACATGACGTCGTCGTTCAGCAGGGGAGCGGCGAGATCGTCGAGCAGGGTCTCCGACTCGGTGCGCACGGTGAGTTGGGAGCGCTCCTCCAGCAGCTTGCGGACGTCGGCGGCGCGGCCGACGTTGTCGAGCGTGGAGTCGGTGTTGAGGCTGGTCACGGGGAAGTGCTGGCCGACGGCGGAGGCGGGGGCGGCGGCCGGGTAGGCCGATGCGCCGGTCTGCTCGACCTGGTGCCGGTAGCCGAGGAAGCCGTGCCGCGGCTCGGCGTCGCCGGACAGTTCCACGGCGAGCATCGGCCAGGGCAGGTGCAGGTCCGAGTCGAAGGTGATGCGCAGCCCTTCCTCGCCCACGAGTACGTCCTTGAGGAAGGCCCGGAACGAGGAGATCTGCTCGTCCGTACCCGCGAGCAGCTCCTCCAGGAGGTGCTGCCCCTCGTCGGCGAGATCGTCCGTCAGCCGCTGGGAGGGCTTGGCGTGCGCGGACAGATCGACCACGTCGCTGAAGGGGTGCCCGTCCAGCGGCATGCCGTCCGCGTCGCACGGCCGGTGGTGCACCAGCCGGTCGCGCCAGACCGTGCGCAGCCGCGCCGCCTTCTGCAGCATGTCGCCCGCCGTGACGGTGAGGTACGCGTGGGGTGTCCCGTTCTTCGGGGTGCGTTGCCCGGGGACGATGGCGGCGATGTGCAGGCGGTCGCCGTGCTGGCGGAGCATCACCACCAGGTCGAGGGGTTCCTTCGTGGGGGCCGGGCTCTGAGGACGACGCTGACGCGGCGGAAGCGCAGTGAAGTCGAGCGAGGGATTCTGGATGACGTCCGCCACGAGCTCTTTGGACACCTGCTCAGTTCCTCCTGGGACCGTGGGCCTCACTGACAAGCGAAGGGGTGCCGGCCACGACGTCGATGCCGGTCTCCACATCCTGGAGGACCACGCCGACATCGCGGTCGTACACGGTGAACCGCAGGCGGTGCGTGCCCGGTTCCGGCGCCGTGAACGCGAAGACCGCGGGTGCGTCCCCGGCCGCGTACTCCGCGAGGGGCGGCTCGATCGTGGCGCCCGAGCGGGCCGCGGCGACCAGGAGGAGCGGGGGGAGCTCCGGTGCGTCGAGGGGAAGTTCGGGGGAGTCCAGGGGCAACTCCGGGGCGGAGGGCGTGCCGTGCTGCCCGGACTGCTCGATGCTGACCTCGATGCGCACCGTCTCGCCCGCCCGCACCTCGTCGTCGAGGAGCCGCAGCCGCAGCGCCCACGTGGGCAGCAGCCCCGTCATGCGCCGACGGAGGTCGTGGGCCCGGGGGTGGTCGGGGCCGAGCAGCCGCTCCACGTCGGCGAGCAGCCGCGCGCCGTCGGCGGAGGCGCCCTGTACGTCGCCTGCCGCGGCTCGCGCGAAGACGGCTCCGGTGCGGCTGTCGAGGGTGGCCGGATGTGCTTCTCCGAGAGCCTGTTCCCGCCCGTGGGCGACCGCTTCGTACAGCGCCGCCGCACGATCGTGGTCCCCCGCGTCGCCGTACGCCTGGGCCAGCGCGTCGATGGCGGTGGGGTGAGTGCGGTCCTGGAGGCGGCTCCAGTACGTCGCCACGGTCGGCAGGGCGTCCCGGCCCCGCTCGTGGGCGGCGGCGACGCCCGCCGCGGTGTCCGGGTGGCCGAGGCCCAGGATCCGGGAGCGGTCGGCGATGACGGCCTCGAAGAGGTCGATCGCACGGCGGCTGTCACCGGCCCGCAGCCAGGCGTAGGCCAGACGGTCGCGACAGGCGAGGGTCTTCGCGTGGTCGGCCCCGAACACCCGGACGTGATCGTCGAGGAGCGCCTCGCACAGGGAGATCACGTGCTCGGCGGAACGGACCGGAATCGAGGCGAGGGCGAGGGCGCCGCGGCTGAACAGGGTTTCGCTGTGATCCGGTCCCTGGACGCGCGACCGGTCGGCGACGAGCTCCCGGTAGAGCCGTACGGCACGGGTGTGGTCGCCCGCGTCCCGGCAGGCGTAGGCGAGGTTGGCGCGGCTGGACAGGGTTCCGGGGTGGTCGGCGCCCTGGATGCGGGTGCGGTCGGCGACCAGCGCCTCCATCTCCCGCAGCGCCGCCGGGTGCTGCCCGGTCACCTGCCACGCGTAGGCGAGGCCGTTGCGGCAGGACAACGTGTCGATGTGGTCCGTGCCCTGCACCCGGCTGATGTCCGAGAGCGCCGCCTCGTACAGGGGGAGGGCCCGCGAGTAGTACCCGGCCTGCCTGCAGCACCAGGCGAGCCACCGCCTGGTGCCGAGGGTGTCCGGATGGTCGGGGCCGAGCACCCTGGCCCGGTCCGCGGCCAGCACCTCGTACAGCGCGATCGCGGAATCGTGGTCGCCGGAGTAGCTGTGGATGTCGGCGAGGCTCTCGCGCCTGCTGAAGGTGATGGCGTGGTCCGGACCGTGCACCCGGATGCTGTCGGTGATGAGCTCTTCGTAGAGCCGTACGGCACGGGTGTGGTCGCCCGCGGCGTGACAGGCGTAGGCGAGGTTGGCGCGGCTGGTCAGGGTTCCGGGGTGGTCGGCGCCCTGGATGCGGGTGCGGTCGGCGACCAGCGCCGCCAAGTCCCGCAGCGCCGCCGGGTGCTGCTCCGCGAGTTGGCGTGCGAAGCCGAGTTCGGCGCGGCAGGCCAGGGTGTCGAGGTGGTCCGGGCCGCAGACGCGTACGGAGTCGTCGAGGAGCTTCTCGTACAGGGCGATCGCACGCCGGTGGTCCCCGGCCGCGCGGACGGCGTCGGCCAGGTCCCTGCGCGTGCCGAGCACGTTCTGGTGCTCCTGCCCGTGGATCCGGGCGCGGTCCGCGACGAGTTGTTCGTAGAGGGACACGGCGCGCTGGTGGTCACCCGCGCGCAGACTGATGTACGCGGCGTTGGACCGGCTGATCAGCGTGTCCGGGTGGGACGGGCCCTGGATGCGGGTGCGGTCCGCGACGAGTGCGTCGGTCTCCCGCCCGGCCTCGTGGTACAGCCTCTGGGCCAGCCAGGCGCCGCTCAGGAGCTCCCGGGTGAGGAGCGTGCTCGTGTGCTCCGGACCGATCACCCGCAGCTGATCGTCCCGCAGTTCTTCGTAGAGACGCACGCCCCGGGCGTACTGCCTGGCCACGCAGTAGGCACGGGCCAGCGCCCGGCGCCGGGTGAAGGCGGCGTGGTGGTCCGGGCCGTACAGCCGGACGGTGTCGGCGACGAGCTCTTCGCCGAGGCTGATGTCACGGGTGTGGTCGCCCGCGTCCCGGCAGGCGTAGGCGAGGTTGGCGCGGCTGGTCAGGGTTTCGGGGTGGTCGGCGCCCTGGATGCGGGTGTGGTCGGCGACCAGCGCCTCCATGTCCCGCACCGCCTCCGTGCGTCGACCGGCCAACTGGCGTGCGAAGCCGAGGTCGTTGCGGCAGGCCAGGGTGGCGAGGTGGTCCGGGCCGCAGACGCGTACGTAGTCGTCGAGGAGCTGCTCGTACAGGGCGATCGCACGGTGGTGGTCCCCGGCGGCCTGGACGGCGTCGGCCAGACTGCCGCGGGTGCCGAGCACGTCGAGGTGGTCCGCGCCCAGCACCGCGGTGCGCTCCGCGACCACCTCCCCGTGCAGTTCGGCGGCCCGGCGGTGGTCGCCCTCGACGTCCCAGGCCAGCGCGAGGAAGTAGCGGGTCGCGAGGACGTCCGGGTGGCGCGGGCCGTGCACGCGGACGCGGTCCTGGATGAGCTCCTCGTACAGCTCGATGGCCCGTTGGTACGCTCCCGCGTGGCGGCAGGAGAGGGCCAGCCAGGACCGGATGTTCAGCACGCCGAGGTGGTCGGGACCGTACAGGCGGACGTAGTCCGCGAGCAGTTCCTCGAAACCGCGTACGGCGTCTGCCGTGTCGCCTGCGAGATCGTGGGAGTAGGCGAGGCTGATGCGGGTGTTCAGGGTGTCGGGGTGATCAGGTCCCTGGATGCGGGCGCGGTCCTCGGCGAGGGAGGCGAACTCCGCGACGGCGACGGTGTACTGCTGCGCCAGCCGCCGGATGATCGCCAGCTGTTCGCGGCTGGACAGGGTGGCGGGGTGTCCCGCGCCCAACGACGCGGTGGAGTCCGCGACGACGGGCTCGCACCAGGCGAGCGCCCGCGCGTGGTCCCCGGCGGCGCGGTGGGCGTACGCCACGTTCTCCCGCGCCCTGAGCGTGGCCGGGTGCCGAGGACCCCGGGTCCGGGTGTGCCGCGACACCAGGGCCTGGAAGAGCCGGACGGCACGGGCGTGCTCCCCGGCCGCCGCGCAGGCGAAGGCGAGGCTGTCCCGGCAGTCCAGGGTCGCCGGGTGGGACGGGCCCTGGACGCGGACGCGGTCCGCCAGCACGGACTCGTAGAGGTCGATGGCGCGCCGGTGGTCGCCCATGGCCCGGCAGGCGAACGCCAGGTCCTCGCGGGCGTCGAACGTCGCGGGGTGGTCGGCGCCCTGGACACGCGAGCGGTCCGTGACGAGTTCGCTCAGCTCCCGTACGGCGGCGGCCGGGTCACCGGCGCTCTGGTGCGCGTACGCGAGATCGCCCCGGCTGTCGAAGGTGTCGGGGTGATCGCTCCCCTGCAGCCGCGTGCGGTCCTCCACGATGGCCGCGAAACCGTCCACGGCCGCGCGGTGGTCCCTGGCCACCCGCTGGGCGTGGGCCAGCCAGCCGCGGCTGGTCAGCGTGTCCGGGTGATCGGCTCCCAATACCCGGGTGCGGTCCGTGATCGCCGCCTCGTACAGCGCTATGGCGCGCTGGTAGTCGCCTGCCGTGCGGCAGGCGTAGGCGAGGCTGTTGCGGCTGGTGAGCGTCGACGGGTCGTCGGCGCCGAAGAGCCGTGTCCGGTCGGCGACCACGGCCTCGTACTCCTGGACGGCGGCCTGGTGGGCACCGGCCATCTGGTGCGCGTAGGCGAGGCCGTCGCGGCTGCCGAGCGTGTCGCGGTGCTCCGGGCCGAGGGCACGGGCGCGGTCCGCGGCGACCGCCTCGAACTCCTGGACGGCCGACTGGTGGTCACCCGCCTTCCGCAGCGCGTGTGCGTACGTGTGGCGGCTGGCCAGCGTGGTCGGGTGATCGGGCCCGAACACACGGCCGCGGTCGGCGATCAGTTCGCGGCACAGCGCCACGGCCCGATGCGGGTCGCCGTCCCTGCTCTGCGCGTCGGCGAGGGCGTCGCGGCTGTCGAGGGTGTCCGGGTGGTCGTTCCCGTGGAGCAGGACGTGCCCGTCGACCACGGCCTCCAGCAGGGGGACGGCGAGGACCTTCTGGTGGCGCTCGACCAGTTCCTGCGCCGCCCGCTCGTACAGCCGCACGGTTGCTTCTTCGGGCCGCACGCCGACGGGGCGGGTGGCGGCCAACGCCTGGATGTGGGGCAGCAGTTCCTGCCAGCGGGCCTGCACCTCCCGCTCGGCGCGCGGGCCGTCGGGCAGCGCACGGGCCATGACGGCCTCGGCCCACGCGCGGCCCGTCCGCGGAGCGGAACCGGCCGTCAGGGCGGAGGTGCGCAGCACGGTCTGCACGAGCCGGTGCACCGTGACGGTGTCCTCGGTGAGCGCGATCATGTTGTAGTCGGCGAGCAGCCGCAGGGCGGCGTCGATGCGGAGGTCCGGGATCGCGGAGAGCGCGTCGCGCGGCACGGCCTCGGGCGCGTACCAGGCCAGGGTGTGTAGCAGGGTGGCCGCCGACGGGTCGGTCCGGTCGACCACGCGCAGGGTGGCCCGCCAGATGCGGGCGATCGTACGGGTGGCGTCGCCGGTCTCCGCGGTGGTGTCGAGCACCGTGGCGGGATCTTCCCTCAGGAGGGCGCGGTAGGCGGCGAAGGACGTACCGGTCTGCCGCAGATAGGCGCCGGCCTGCGCCAGCGCCAAGGGTAAGTGCCCCAGCTCGACGGCGAGTTCGGCGGCCTGTCGCGCCTCTTCCGGGGTCGGCTCCCGGTGCGCCCGGTGGGGCTCCTGCTGGGCCAGGGCGAGTCCGCACAGCAGGTTCACCGACGACTCGGAGGCCAAGACGTCGAGGGGGAGCGGCCGGGCGCTGGTGTGCCAGCCGTCGGCGCGGCGGCTGGTCACGAGCTGGTGCCCGTGGCCGTGCAGCCGTCCGAGGTAGGGATTCAGATCGGCGGGCGCCTCGGCGTTGTCGAAGATCAGGAGCCAGCCGCTGTGCGCCTGCAGCCACAGCAGGGCCCATTCCGTCTGCTGCATCGGCAGGGCGGTGAGGGCCCAGCTCGGGTGGAGGAAGACGGCGAGGTCGGCGAGGGCGGCGTCCACCTGCTCGCGGCTGTCGGCGACGATCCACCAGATGACGGTGTAGTCATGACGGTGCGTCAGCGCGTACCGCAGGGCGAGCGCGGTCTTTCCGACGCCGCCGAGCCCGTGCAGGGTCTGCGGCTGGGTGATGACGCCTTCGCCCGCGCCGAGCGCCCGCCGGATGCTCGCCAGGTCGTCGGAGCGGCCGACGAAGACCTCGGTGGCGCTCTGCGGCAGATTGTCCATCTCGACGGGCGGCGCGATCGAGAGGGCGGCGGCCACGGCGTTAGGCGGGACGCCGACGCGCTCCTCGGTGTGCGGGTTGCCGCTGACGTCGGTGGGTGCGTGCGTGCGGCGCAGCTCCAAGGCGTCCGATTCGGAGTGTTCGGTGGCTTCCGAACGGCGCAGCCGCTCCGACGTGATCACCTCGGCCTCCCGCCCGCGTTCGCGCCCGCACTCGCGTGGGGAGCGAATCCTGGGAGCCCCCCAACTGCCCTGCTCGGAATGGTAGTTCAGGGCGTGGTGCACTGTCATGCGGACGGGAGCGGACGGGGGCGGACGTCGTGCCGTCACGATGTCACCGGAACTCGGCGGTCCAGGTGCCGTTCGCGGTGGCGGGCGGGGTGAGGTCCATCTCGCCGTCCGCGCTGTCATAGGCGCCGGTGCCTCCGGTGACCACACCCGTGACCAGGGCACGGTCGTCCTTGGGGTCGCCCGACACCGCACGGGACGCCTGGAAGGCGACTTTCCCCTTGCCCTCGACCTCGATGATCCCGGAGCAGTACGCGGTGACCGGGCTGCCCCCGACGATCTCCTTGGCGCACGTCTCGAAGGCACCGCCGACCTTCGTACCGGCACGGTCCGTGACGGTGAACCGGGAGGCGATGGCGGTGCCGTCCGCGTTGGGCGGGGTTGTGGAGGACGGATGCGGCGTTTCCTGCTTCAGATAAAGCGTAGGAATCGGCTCGGTCCCCTGCCCTTGCGTCGCCCCGGCGGGCCCCATGGCGACGTAGGTGCACGTGGTGGCAACGAGGGCGAGCCCTCCGGCCGCCGCCCGGACTCGGACCACGGACTCCTCCAGGGAACAGAACGGATGGTGAACTGATTCAGGAGGAATCAAACTAACAACAGGGATGTCGATGACCGTAATTGGCGAAGCTTTCCTCGCGTCGAATTCGATAATCAAGATGATATGACTTTGGTCGAAACTCGAATAAGCGTCTTGCGTACCTCGGGATCGGCCGGCAGGCCGACGCCACTAGGGTGCCTGTGTGCCCACATTCAGCATCGGTCAGGCCGCGCGGCTGCTCGGCGTGAGTTCGGAGACCGTCCGGCGGTGGGGTGACGGTGGGCAGCTGCGGACGGAGCGGGACGAGTCCGGGAACCGGCTGGTCGACGGGGCGAGTCTGGCCGAGCTCGCCAAGGAGCGGGCGCGGGGGATGCACCCGGTCTCCGATGAGGTGCTGACCTCGGTGCGGAACTCCTTCGCGGGGATCGTCACTTCGGTGCGCACCGATGACGTGGCGGCTCAGGTGGAGATCCAGTCGGGGCCCCACCGGCTGGTGTCCGTGGTCAGCCGTGAGGCCGTCGAGGAGCTGGGGATCGAGGTCGGGGTCACGGTCACCGCGCGGGTGAAGTCGACGAACGTGCACATCGACCGGCCCGGTTCCCGGGTGTGAAGGCGGCGGTCACCGGCACCGCAGGGCCGCGTACAGGTCGAGCTTGTGGTCGAGGCGGGACAGGTCGCGGCCGGTGAGGGACTCGATGCGCCGGATGCGGTAGTGCACGGTGTTGACGTGCAGATGGAGGGCCTCGGCGGTACGGGCCCAGGTCGTCATCCGAGCCAGGCCCTGAGGGCCACTGCGGTCGGCATGGGCTGCTCGTCGGCCCGGGGCCCCCATCGGCCAGGGCCACCAAGGCGCCGTCAGCTCCGACGAGACGGTCGAGCCCGCGTGCCAGCTTCGCGGAAGGCGCCTGTCGCCCGCCCAGCACGCGGGAGAGATACGCGGCGTCGCAGCTGAGGGCGCGAGCCGCAGCGCGTATCGACATGTCCTTGTCCGCGAGAGCAGCGCGGGCACGGGCGGCGAACTCGGTCATGGTCGGACTCCGTAAGGGGCGTTGACCGTTGACTGTCAGCGTAGTCAACGCTCGTCAACTTCTCCTCGGTTCGCAGCCACCGAAACATCTACAGAGACGGCCCCCGGCACCCGCTGACACAGCATCGACCAGTTGTGCTGTTTTCCAGGTGGAGAGGACGACGGGCCGAAGCGAGCTGGGGTCGGGACTCTGCCAAAGGACGGGGGTGTGCCTCGTCCAGGTCCAAGGTGCCGGGTTGTTGACAGTGAGTACACCGCTGACCCGCCTGTGAGCGTGGTTGTAGGTAGCAGTCCAGTAGCCGTCGGGCTGTCGGCCGAAGGCCGGTGCGCCGTTGCTGATGTACTCGACAGAGGTCCCGTACAGTGCGGTCGCTTCGTCTTCGTCTTCGGGGAGGAAGCCCGCACGGCCGACCGCTGGATCTCCTCGCCTATCCGGGCTACGGGGGATTGCCTCGAATGAGAGATACCAATCGGTCTCCTGCCAGGTGTGCTTGGGCAGTGGTGCCCTCTCGGCAATGACCTGATCGGGGTCCAGGCTGGCCAGCCATCGCTTGAGGACGCGGCTCGCGTGGAAGTGACGCCGTAAGGCGTGTGCTCTGGTCAACGGGTGAAGGCCGCCACCCGTAGGTGGCGGCCTTCACTGTGCAGTCTGCCGCTACGTCAGGAATTCCGTCGTCCGGTGCACGACATGGCGGAAGCCTATTCTCGCAGCTCGCCCGACCCCGCGATTTAGATGTCGAAGTACAGCTCGAACTCGTGCGGGTGCGGGCGCAGCTGGATCGGGGCGATCTCGTTCGTGCGCTTGTAGTCGATCCACGTCTCGATCAGGTCGGACGTGAAGACGCCGCCCGCCTGCAGGTACTCGTTGTCCGCCTCCAGGGCGTCGAGGACCGCGGGGAGGGAGGTCGGGACCTGGGCGACGCCCGCGTGCTCCTCGGGGGCGAGCTCGTAGAGGTCCTTGTCGATCGGCTCCGGCGGCTCGATCTTGTTCTTCACGCCGTCGAGGCCCGCGAGCAGCAGCGCCGAGAAGGCGAGGTACGGGTTCGAGGACGGGTCCGGCGCGCGGAACTCGACGCGCTTGGCCTTCGGGTTCGAGCCCGTGATCGGGATGCGCATCGCGGCCGAGCGGTTGCGCTGCGAGTAGACCATGTTGACCGGCGCCTCGAAGCCCGGGACCAGGCGGTGGTACGAGTTCACCGTCGGGTTGGTGAAGGCGAGCAGCGAGGGGGCGTGCTTGAGGATGCCGCCGATGTAGTAGCGGGCGGTGTCCGAGAGGCCCGCGTAGCCCTGCTCGTCGTAGAAGAGCGGGTCGCCACCGGCCCACAGCGACTGGTGGACGTGCATGCCCGAGCCGTTGTCACCGAAGATCGGCTTCGGCATGAAGGTCGCGGTCTTCTCGTTGCGCCAGGCGACGTTCTTCACGATGTACTTGAAGAGCATCAGGTCGTCGGCCGCGGCGAGCAGCGTGTTGAACTTGTAGTTGATCTCCGCCTGGCCGGCGGTGCCCACCTCGTGGTGCTGGCGCTCGACCTGGAGGCCGTTCTTGTCCAGCTCCAGGGAGATCTCGGCGCGGAGGTCGGCGAAGTGGTCGACCGGCGGGGCCGGGAAGTAGCCGCCCTTGTAGCGGACCTTGTAGCCGCGGTTGTTCTCGACCGCACCGGTGTTCCAGGCGCCCGCCTCGGAGTCGATGTGGTAGAAGCTCTCGTTCGCCGACGTCTGGAAGCGGACGTTGTCGAAGACGTAGAACTCGGCCTCGGGGCCGAAGTAGGCCGTGTCGGCGATGCCGGTGGAGGCCAGGTACGCCTCCGCCTTCTTCGCGACGTTCCGCGGGTCACGGCTGTACTGCTCGCCCGTGATCGGGTCGTGGATGAAGAAGTTGATGTTGACGGTCTTGTCGCGGCGGAAGGGGTCCACGCGGGCCGTCGACAGGTCGGCGCGGAGCGCCATGTCGGACTCGTGGATGGCCTGGAAGCCGCGGATCGACGACCCGTCGAAGGCCAGCTCCTCGTCCGGGTCGAACGCCGCCGCCGGGATCGTGAAGTGCTGCATCACACCGGGCAGGTCGCAGAAGCGGACGTCGACGAACTTGACGTCCTCGTCCGCGATGAACTTCTTTGCGTCGTCGGCGTTCTGGAACAACATCCAACTCCTCCTACTCCCGCCCGAGGCGGGACGGGGTTGCAGCTCGTTGTGCGGCCAGTGCGGTGGCACACGCTGGGACCCGACCATAAGGACGGGGGATTTCTCAAGCATGACCCATTTGTTTCGTCGAAGTTAACCGAGCCGCGCCCCGTGTGCACTGTCACGACCACCCCGCACCCGGCTCGGCGGTGCCCCGCAGTACCGTGGTCGGGTGGACAAGAGGCAAGCAATCGGATCGTGGCTGTCCGGGCCCCGCGCGGCCGCCGAGGACGCCGGTGTCGACTTCGGGTACCGGGGCGAGCAACTCGGACTGCCCGAGGAGGGGCCGGGAGCGATCGCGCGCCCGGGCCGCCGCATCGGCGCCATCGCCGTGGACTGGGGCCTGTGCATGGTGATCGCATACGGCCTTTTCGCGGACGGTGACCAGCAGGCGATGGGCAACTGGGCCCTCGGGATCTTCTTCGTCATGAGCGTCCTGACCGTCGGCACGGTCGGCTGCACCCCGGGCAAGGCCCTCTTCCGGCTGCGTGTCATCGCCGAGGGCGGCGGCAGGCTGGCCCCCGGCTGGGTCCTGGCCCGCAGCGTCCTGCTGTGCCTCGTCATCCCGGCCCTGATCTGGGACCGCGACGGCCGCGGCCTCCACGACCGCCTCGCCCGCGCGGTGCAGGTCCGGATCTAGGACGTTACCCAGGACGTTTCCGCGCACGAGGACGCCGCTACGACGCTACGACGATGAGGGCCCCGGAACCGATCGGTTCCGGGGCCCTCATCGTCGTAGAAGGAAGTGGGCTACTTCGCCTTCGGGCCGCCGCGCGGCATCCGCATGCCCTTCGGCATCGGACCCTTCGGCAGTATTCAGCGGTGTTGCTCTTCCGTTCACTCTGCGGAGTGAGGGATAGGTCACGTGGCGTGCTCGGGTCCCTCCGTCTCGATCACCTCTCGGCCCGAAGCAGTATGAGGGCGTCATACAGAGGCGAGTCAGGGAACGGCTGCACCTCACCGAACCATCCATACCCCCAGGTAGTGTACAAACTGCACACTTTGGGGTGCTCGCGCTCGACTAGGAGCGTCACGCGTTCTTCCTGCCTGCCGCGGAGCAACTCATCATGGATGATCTTCGCCGCGCCCGTGCCTCGCACCTCACTCAAGACCATGAGCTCGGACAAGGCGAACGTCCGGCGGCCATCCTCGACGGTTGCACCCTCCGGGACCGTTGTGCGCAACCCGTTCCACCACCTGGTGCCCGCCTGAAGGGTGCAGCCGTACGCATAGCCGATCGGGACTTCGTCGAGGTACCCGACGACTGCGGTGAAGCCGGGCACCTCCGCATTCCAACCAAGCCGCTCGTCGAACCTGGCCACACTATGGAACTCCTCCCCGGCCCGGTCAGCGTAGATCTCCGCGTAGACGTCGAGAAGCTGGCGCCGGATCTCGGGGAGCCCGCCTGCGTCCCGGCGCTCCAACTTCATGCCGTCCACGGTCACGCTCCCGTCCGTCGCGTCTGTTCAAGGAAGTCTGCAACCGCGGGCACTTGAGCGTGGCGGTGCATCTGAGTACGCAGTCCGCGCAATTTGTCCTGCACGCGCTGGCTCTGGACGCGCTGTCCTATTGCCGCCGCACGACTGGCCTCGGCGGCAGCGTGCTCCAATTCCCCGCCGTCGAGAAGGGCCTGTGCGCTCTGCACCGTGTAGTAGACCCGGTTGCGTTCGAAGCGGCCATCCAACATGCCCAACGCGGATGAGGTGAGCTCCTGGGCTCGTCTGTGCTGACCGAGGGCCTGGTGCGCGGCTCCAGCAAGGCCGGTCAGCTCGGCAGGCGTAAGGAAGGTGAGCCAGGCTGTGGGCTCGCCCTTGCCCCGGTCGTAGGCGCTTTCCGCGCGGG
This sequence comes from Streptomyces atriruber, assembly GCF_001418325.1. Taxonomy (GTDB): domain Bacteria; phylum Actinomycetota; class Actinomycetes; order Streptomycetales; family Streptomycetaceae; genus Streptomyces; species Streptomyces atriruber. Next base: position 14,837 of record NZ_LIPN01000222.1, read on the forward strand.
CGAGGGATCGTTGGGCGTGCACCCGGTCGCCGGTTCGTGCGTAGCCGACGGCTTGGCGGCAGTGGAGCAAGGCCATGAGCCACGGGTCCGCTTTCGCCTGCCTGGTCTCAATCGCTGCTCGCCCTACCCGCAGAGCTTCCGTATCGCGACCGAGCAGGCGGGCCTGCATGGCGAGGTTGGACCAGACTCGGGCCTGAAGCATGCCGTCTCGTGCGAGCATTCCTGCTTGCAGAGCTTCGTTGTACAGGCCTGTTGCGCTCTCCTGTCGACCGGCGTCGTAGGCGAACCATCCTGCCGAGGCGGCCAAGTCTCCAGTTGCCGCGTACAACTGCCGTTCGACTCGATCACCGTAGATGCAGTGGTTCAGGGCAAAATGAACGCGCTGTAAGGCGTCGTCGGCAACCGCATACAAGGCGCCCCCACCTAGCGCATGGTCGTGCTGATACAGGGCGGGCACGATGGAGTGGATGCGCTCGGCGTCGCTGGTCCCCAGCCGGCCCGCGGACGGGATCGTGTCGAGACCAAGGGCGGCGGCCAGACCGGCCGCGATGAATTCACGGCGTCGCACGGGAGGTTGCTCCTTCCCCGTAGTCGACCGCTTGGGGGGATTCGGGATCCGAGAAGACCTGCGCGGGACGAACCCCATGGCTTCCGGGCTGCGGCCGAAAACTTCTTGGAGGGGCAGAAGGTACCGGGACCAAGGCCACTGAACGTCACCAGCGATCCAGCGCCGTACGTGCCGGTCGGTGCACTGCGCGGTGCTGCCGTACACCGCCTCGGCGATCCGGTTGACCTCGTCGGACAGCTGCTGGTGGGTGTAGCCGAACTCCGTCAACAGCGCTTCCAACTTGGTGTTTCGCTGTTTTGCCATGACCGTTCCCCACCCTGCGTCGACGTCCTTCGACGGTAGACCTACCAGGGGTCGGCAGGGGCAGAAACTGTCCTGTCGTCTGTCAGTAACTGCCCCGGATCTGTCCTGATGATCAACAGGGCACTTACGCCAACCTCGACGACATGAGCAGAGGGAATGTAGGGCCCTCCACGAGGGGGTACAACTCAGCCTTCGATTGGTTGGCACGAGCTCAACAAGAGCCGAACCAGGCACACCGGGAATGGGCGGAAGGCGGTGTTGCTCTGCTGCCACTTGGCAAACGCTTCAACTCCGTATGCCTGTCCACCCGAATCGTCTATGCGAGCGTTGGCACCGATGAGCTGGAGGTGGTAGCCGCGACACTGGCTGAACTCCTGAACGGTCCGGTGATCCGCAACAGCCCCCAGCACACCTATCACGCCTTGATTGAGGCGTCATCAACGCTGCGCTGGGACTACGAAGAGGCACCGTTGTTGGGCTTGGGAAACTTCCTCAGCGTTCCAGCCTCTGGCCTTCGTGGTCCTTACGGCCTGCACTGGGCGGTAGAGCCGCGCATGATCAGCGACTTGTGCCCCGTGCCATCCGTTGCCGCTCTGGTGCGGTGCGCCCGTAGCAAGCGTCATGGGGGACGTCGATGAGTGAGGACGGAAAGCCCTCGGAGGAACAGCAACCGCAGTTCACGGTTGGTGAGCTGGTCAAAGACCGGGGGCGGAGGCGGATTGTGAGGGTGGTCGCCGTTGACGATGAGTCCGGTTCCCTCACGCTCGAACGGCCTTCGGGTCTCCGGTGGGAGGCAGCAATCACGGAGTGTCGCAGGGCGACGGAGGAGGAGCGGTCTGCCTACTCCTATGCCGCACGCACGCTGCGTGAGGCGACGGGGTGGAGCAACGAGTCTGCGGGGGGTAAGGAGTGTCGCTAGTGGAGGTTTACGACGACAAGCGACTGATGGGGGACCGCTTCGACGCCTACCTGGAGACGTTCGTCCACAATGCGCAGTCTGCTGGCGACTCCGCGACAGGTGTCGACGTTTCCGACCTGATGCGAAGGATCGATCTGGTGCGGGGCGACCTGAGTCACCTTCTGCGAATGGATGTAGGCCAACACCACAACGCCAAGGTCGCCGAAAAGGTCGAAGAGGCCATCGCCGTGCTTGAGGCCCGTGACGAGATCGTGGTTTCGGCGTCCGACGTGGAGCCGGGACGGCAGTACCTGTTCAAGGTCGTCGAGTACTGCAATCTGCTCGTGCTCTTCGCCAGAACGCCGAGACTGCGGTGAATAGTCGCTGGGTGCTCATCCTGGGCGTTGCCGCGCTTCTCGCGTCGTTCGTCGGCTTCGTGACCGCTATCCGCACGGGGTGAGTACGCATCCCCCCCCCAAGAAACGCCACCCCCGGCCGTACCCTGCCCGTGCTGCGGCTGGGGGTGGTCCGGTTCCCCGATGGCACGCCCCGTCACCTCGTGAGAGGCGGCGGGGCTTCGTGCTGTCCGGTGTCCGTTCCCGATAGATGTGGTCGGCAGGAGGGGAGCTGGCCAGCGACTGGTCAGCTCTGCTGGGACAACTGGCGGTCGAGTCGTTCTGGTGGGAGTGACCGGAACACGCGGAAGCTGATTAGATTCGCTGGGACTGAGTAGATCCATCGGGTAGCCGATCACGGTGGTATCTGTGCGTACTGTGAGGTAAGAACGCTGTCACCAGCCGCAAGTGGTACCGATCAGTTCCTTCACCAATCGGTCGTCTGATCACCCGCCACGTCCCCCGCCCGCTCGCGCCAGTGAGCCAGGTTGTGGCGGGTGGCCAGGGTGTGGGGGTGGTCCTCGCCCAGCACCCGCACCACGACTGGCAGCAGTTCGGCGAGCCCGGCCACCGCACCCACAGCATCCCCCGCGTGCCCACGCCAGGAGGCCAGGCTGTGGCGGGTGTTCAGAGTGTGGGGGTGGTCCTCGCCCAGCACCCGCACCACGACTGGCAGCAGTTCGGCGAGCCCGGCCACCGCACCCACAGCATCCCCCGCCCGCCCGCGCCAGGAGGCCAGGGTGTGGCGGGTGTTCAGAGTGTCGGGATGGTCCTTGCCCAGCACCCGTGCCATGTCCGGCAGCAGTTCGGTGAGCGCGGCCACCGCACCCACGGCATCCCCCGCCTGCCCGCGCCAGTAGGCCAGGCTGTGGCGGGTGGCCAGGGTGTGGGGGTGGTCCTTGCCCAGCAGCCGCACCCTGTCCGGCAGCAGTTCGGTGAGCGCGGCCACCGCACCCGCCACATCCCCCGCCTCCCCACGCCAGTAGGCCAGGCTGTGGCGGGTGTTCAGGGTGCGGGGGTGGTCCTTGCCCAGCACCCGCACCCTGTCCGGCAGCAGTTCGGTGAGCGCGGCCACCGCACCCGCCACATCCCCCGCCTCCCCACGCCAGTAGGCCAGGTTGTGGCGGGTGTTCAGGGTGTTGGGGTGGGAGGGGCCGAGCTGGAGGGTGGTGGTGTCCGTCAGATGCTGGAAGTAGGTGACGGCGGCGTTGACCTGGCCGCTGTCGCCGAGGCTTTGGCCGAGACGGCCCAGCACGTCATGGACGTCTGGCCGGTACAGGGCGTCTTCGGCGTGGCGGATGAGGGCGTCGGTGTTGGCGCGCAGGGCCTGGGCGAGGGCGGTGTCGCGTTCGATCTCAGGCCAGGCGGCTATGAGGGCATCGGCGGCGGTGCGGGCGTACTGGTCGCGCTGGCCGGGGGTGAGGGTGTCGCGGGTGGCCCGCTGGATGAGCTGGTGGACGCGGACGGCCTGGTGAGGGGCGTCTGGTCTGTGGTCGATGAGGCTGAGCCGGTGCAGGGCGCGCAGGGCGCGTACCGCATCTGGGCGGGAGACGGTGGCCGGGTGTGCGGTGGGCCCGGTCGCGGAGTGGTGTGCGGCGAGGTGGGCGCAGGCCACACCGCCGGTCAGTACGTCCTGGGGAATGCCGTTGGCGTCGAGCAGGGCGGCCAGGTGGAGCATGGGCCGGGCCAGGCCGGCGGGGCGCAGCGTGTCGGCGCGGTTGACGGACAGGGACCAGGCGGCGGCGAGGGCGAGGGCCTGTCCGTCGGGCAGTGCGTCGGGGGCGAGGTCGGTGAGTGTGGTGGTGCGGTCGGCCAGCAGGTCGCGATAGGCGGCCACGGTTTCGCCGGAGTCGATGAGGTAGGCGGCGGCCTGTGCCAGGGCCAGAGCCAGGTGGCCGAGATCGGCGGCCAGGGCGGTGAGCTGGCCGGTGGGCTCGGTCCGGCCGTGCGCGGCCAGGGACATGGTGAGGTAGGCGATGGCTTCGTCCTCGGAGAACAGGCCGACCTTGAGCAGGTGTCGGCCTTCTCCGGCCAGGGCGGCGTCGCGGCGGCGGGTGGTGACCAGGGTCTGGCCGTGCGGGCTGGCCGGTGGCCACAGGCCGTGCAGGTCCGCCGGATCGGCGACATCGTCCAAGACGATCAGCCACCGGCACGGCGAAGCTGCGGACTTGGGGGCCAGCCAGGCCAGGAAGGAACGGGCGGCCTGTTCCAGGTCGTTGGGATCGGCCCGGCACAGCTCGATGCCGGCCTGCGCGTATCCGCTCACCAGGGGCGAGCGGCCGCTGGCAGTGGCCCAGACCAGAAGGTCGAGGCCGTGGGTGTCCCAGGCGCTGCGGGCAAAGTCGGCGGCGAGCTGGGTCTTGCCCACCCCACCCATCCCGGTCAGCACCTGGCACGGAACCGCGGTACCGCCGCCGTCGACCGCCGCCCGCAGCCGGTCTGCCTCGCCGCGGTGCTGGAAGGACTGCGCCCGGGAGGGGATGACGCCGACCTGGTGCGGCCACGCCGCGGGCCCGCGGGGCGCGGAATGCCGGTGTTGGTGGATTCCCCCGTGGACGCTGCCGGCGGCGATGCCGCCTCCGGCTGCTGTGATGATCCTGGCACCGTCTCCACCGGGTTGATGCGGGATAAGGGGTGGGCTTGTGTCGGCCGGTCCGCTCAGCCCTGGTGCGAATCCGGCAGGGGAGGGGAACCAGCCTGTGCTCCTCCATGGATCACACCACCGGCGATCCCGCCCCGATCGGCGCGGATGTCCACCGTGTTCGCGGCCAGCCCGCCCGGCCCGGCGACCACACCGGACTGCGGAGCATGCTGCGCGAGCAGGCTGCGCAACTGCCCGGCCGCCTGCTCACGCTGGGCAGCGTCCAGACTTTCCAGCAAGGCCTCTATACGGGTCTGCCAGACACCCTCCTGACGGTTGCGTGCCCGCTCCGCCTCCGCCCGGTCGGCAGCCAGCACGCTGGCCGCAGTCTGATCCAGACGCTCCAGCTCCGTCTGCTCACGCTGCGCATCACCGCGGCCGAACCAACGCGCCACCGCCTGCCGCAGGCCCGTCCACGCGTCCGTCCCCGCCGCCCCCACCAGCGCCGTGCCTGCGGACGTGGCCAGTGCGATCAACGCCTGATCAAGCATTCCGCGGCCCCCTCTCCCCCATACCGTCACCGCGAGCGTAGCGCCCGGACAAACCACCGCACAGCCTCTGCGACGAGGACGCTCCATCGAGAGATGCCCTGGATCTGATCCACCGTTTGCGGGTGGTGACAGCAGCGTTCTTACCGTCACCTGCTGGGCGCGGGTGTGCCCGTCGGATCAGAACCAGCGGGACCCGCGCAGTTCGCCAATCAGATCGAGTGGGACTCGGCCACTTCCGTTGGGAACGGACATCCGGTCCGAGGGCACGCAAAGGGGTGGACGCAGGCATCAACTCATTCGGATAGGTGGTTGACTTGGCAGGCGTGGGCAGATGATGCTTGAGACTCATTCGGATGAGTGGTTAACCAGATAGGTTCCGCTTGTTCAAACTCAACCTGAAGGGTTGTCAGATGATGAGTCGTAAGGGTCTGCGTTCTCTGGTCGTGTCCGGCGCCGTCGCGGCGGGCCTCGGTATGTTCGGGGTCTCCGCGGCCTCGGCCATGCCGCTGCCGGGGCCGATCGGTGTTGACGGCGGTGGGCCGCGCAACGTGGCACCCGTGCGCGTTGGGTCCGGCCATGCCTACGAGGACGGGCGTGGGTCGTACGGTGAGTCGGCGTCGGTCACGGTCAATGGGCTGAGGGTCCGTAGCGGTCCGGGTGTGACTCGGGCCGCGCTGGGGCTGATCTATGAGGGTGAGCGCGTCAAGCTGATCGGTGCCCGGCAAGACGGCCGTGGTCAGCTCTGGCACCGGGTGGCGTTGAAGAGGGCGTCGGCGGGTGGGTTACCGCGCGGCTTCACGGGCTGGGTGTCGGCCGCGTACCTGTACTGAGCGGTTTGCTGGTGACTGGCTGAGTCGGTGATGGGCCCCCTCTTTGCTGTGGCAGGGAGGGGGCTCGTTTGGCTGGGTGGAATTTCTGGCTGACATATGCGCGAGTCGGCGTACGCTCCCAGCCACTTTGCAGAAATGTTCCCGCTAATGGGCCCATGAGGCGTGACTGCGCGTAGCATCGCGGGTGCTAAATATGTGATGGGTGAACAACTGGCATACGCATGAGCTCAGTTGGTGACTCTTCGAGACGGCGAGGGTTCGGGGACAGTGAGACGCTAGCGGGGAGACGTGTGCAATGGCGAACGCTCACCATGATGACTGCAACGATGATCCCGACGACGTGGTGTATGTGCCGGGGATGGACTACCTATCGGGGTGGCGCGAGGCTGATGCGGTGGCCTGCGAGATCAATACTGCGGCCGAAGCGCTCGGTGTGGGTGAGGTCGTGCGGGCTGTACCGCATTCGGGGCCTAAGGGTGAGCCGGTGGTGTGGCTGTGGCCAGGAGGTGCCCGGGTGATCGCGCGCCTGCTGTCGGTCCTGGCGAGTGAGAGCCGGACGTCCTGATAGGCGAGCGGGGCTCCGGACGAGGGAAGGAGGGGGAGGAGCATGGCCGAGGAGTGGCGCACCCAGAATCGGTCCCGAGTGTGGATTGAGCCAGGGAGGCGGGGCAGCTTTTTGCGGTGTGAAGGGTGCGGGTTGCGAAAGCTGATCACCGGGGGCGGTCCGAGCAAGTCAACCGCGGTGCGGCATGCAAGCAGTTGCTCCAAGTGACCTAAAGGAAGAGGGTGTTGGTGGTTGCGCCTGGGCCACAGAAAGTCAGCCCCCACGGTGAGAGAGCCGAGTGTGCGCCGTACCTGGTTCGCTGCACCCCCTCTGGTCTCAGCCACGCTGCCATTGTTCGGTGCAGTACCCCCTGATGCCCACAGTCGCCTGCCGTGCTCCACTGCGCGACGGCGGGGGCGGCGTGCCCCAAGGGGGGGCGAGGTTGCCGCTCTGGGCGCGCGTTGTGGGTCAGCTCATCGGTCCGGGCGGTGGAAGAGGTGGAGCCGGAGCCTTGGCGGGGGAGGGCTGGTGCCCGTAGCTGGGGCGCTGCTGTTCGGACGGCGAGAAGGGCAGGATGCGCGAAGCCCCCTGCGGAGATCCGCGGGGGGCTTTCGTGATGCTCAGGGGCGTGCTTGGTGCGAGGCGGCTTGGTCGACCGGACGGGACCGGCCGAAGGCCGCATGCCCGGCCGCGTCGGCCGAAGAGCCGACCAGCGCGCCGAAGGCGCGCCCTTGAGTAAGTAGAGAGAAGTTACTCCGATGCGGCTCGACGGCGGGTGGTGGCACGCTTGGTCGGTGCCTTGGTCGGCGGGAGCGGAAAAGTGAGTCGGCACGTGGCGGCGGGGGCCCGTAGCTCTTCGCACAGCAAAGGGCGGCCGGACTTCGCATCGGAGATCACGCGATAGGACACGAGGAGCGGGCCAGCGTCACGCATCCCGAGTGCGGTCTGCTCGTCGGGGAAGGGGATACGCGCAGTGACATGTTCGGCAGCTTCCAAAGCGTGTCCTGCGTCGGCCAGTTGCTGATACAGGTCGCTCAAGGGGGCATCCGGCTTCTCGGCCAGAGATGGGACCTCGGCGGCTGTGGCGAGCGGGATGAAAGTCCGGTGCGCCATGCGGGTGCCGGTCTCGGTGTCCCTCAGCATGCGGTCCACGCTGATCGCGTCATGGTCCTGTTGATCCAGAAACGAGGCGGGCGGGCCGTCCAGGGTGGTCCGGCATACGGCAGGCGGCTCTGCTTCGGTCGCCTCGGGCAGTACCCAACTGCCCTTCGTCGTTCGCTGGATGGACCGGTCCACACCTACAGGGGGAACGCGACCTCCGGGCCCCAGCACGATGGTGCCTTTGCCCTGCTGGGTCTGGGTGAGGCCCATGCGCTGCAGCTCGGCCATGGCGGCGCGGACGGTCGCCTTGCCGATCTGGAACATGCGCTCCATCTGTGCCTCGGAAGGGAGCTTGCTTCCTGTGGGGTAGTGCCCTTCGCGGATGTCGTCGGCCACGCGCTGGGCCACCTGCATTGCCATGGTGGGGCGACGTTCGATGTGATCTCGGGCTGCCATGGATGCACCCTCCGGGCTTCGTCTGTGTAGGCGGGCGGCTGTTCGGAGCCTGGTGAGGAAAGTCGGTTGTCAGTGTCGTGCGATAGAGGCCGTGTCGTGCACTCATGAGGATAAGTGGTTGACCCACTCTCGCCTAGGTCGCACGATTGATTCCAGCACTCATTCGGATGAGTGCATAGGTTGCGTGAGATGTGAGAGAGGTGAACTGCTGTGCAGAACAAACCGATAGACGTTGCGCGGCTCGGTGTGATGCGCTGCGTGATCGCTCCGGAAGCACGCATGACCCCTGACGGGGAGGTTCGCCGGGACCGTGAAGGGCACCCCCAATGGATCACAGCCCTGTCGGTACGTCAGAGCGAGGGGCGCCGTACGGACGTGATTCATGTGGTGGTGTCCGGCGCTCAGCCCCAGGGCATCGCTGAGGGGGCAGAAGTTCGGGTCACCGCTTTGTGGGCCAACGAGTGGGAGGTAGACGGACGCTCGGGTACGTCTTGGCGGGCGGACGCGATCGCCCCGGCACCTGCTCCGGGTGGCTCGGGAGCTGGCGCATCCTCCGGTAACGGCGCAGCTCAGCGAGGCAAAGCCTCGGGTGACGCCTGATGGAGCGCTACTACTGGAACTTGTCGTCGGCGCAGGCGAGAGGCGACGCATGTGTCATGTGCGGGTGTGCGTACCGGGGCAACGAGACGAAGCGGACCCCGGTGGGCCGGGACCCGGCGACGGAGGCTGAGGTCTATGCATGCGCCTCGCCGTGCGTGGCAAAGATCGTGGCCGAGACGGACCGGATGATCCAGGAAATGCGTGAGGCGGCGGGTCTGGACGAGGACGGTGCTGACGGGGAGTTGGGGCGTGACGGGGAGTTCGGACGCCTGCTCCGCGACTTACGGATTTTGGTCGGCTCCGAAGCGTTGTTAGCCGTGATCCAGGATTTGCCCACGCTGCGGTTCGTGCTGCAGATGACGGCGGTGCACGCTGAGACGGCCATGATCCGGTCCCGGAAGCTCCTGGCGCGTGCCCAAGAGGGGGAGGAATGATGCCCGCTTCCCTGGCTGTTTGGACCCTGTCTGCACTCCTGCTCCTGGGCGTGATGACGCAGGGCTGGTGGGAGCCACGTCTTCAGGCGCGCGGGGTCAACGTCCGCGCTTGGCCCTGGCATTGGTGGCTGCTGGGCTACCCCCGGACCACGTTACGGATCTGGTGGACCTGGCGGCGTCTGGCCATGCTCAACGGACTCTCCGTGAGCTGGCGGCCACACCATCGGCTAGGTCGTGATCTAGTGGTACAGGGGCAAGCGCTGCGGCCCAAGCCTCCGCGTCTGGGCTGGCCCGTACCGACGCGCAACGGGGTCGTGGTCCGGGTGGTGATGCATCCGGGACAGACCCCGGCACCCTACCTGTCAGCCGCTCGTGCCTTCGAGCACGCATGGCACGTCCATGGAGTGCGGGTGCGCTCGTCGCGTCGGGGACAGGTGGTGATCACTGCCACGGCGAATGACCCGCTGACGGGGAAGGGGCCAGTGAAGCAGCCCGCGGCTCTGCCGCTGCTCTCGGCTGATGTGGGCCAAACCGAGGACGGCCCACCGTGGGTAATCGAGTTCCGCAAAGTACCGCACTGGCTGGTGACCGGGGCGACCCAGAGCGGCAAGTCCTCCCTCCTGGCGGCACTCGTGCGCTCGCTTTCCTCTCAACCGGTGGCCCTGGTGGGTATCGACTGCAAGGGCGGCATGGAACTCGGTCTGTTCGGGCGGCGCTTCTCCAAACTGGCAATTGACCGGAAGCGGGCGATTGTCGTTCTGGCGTCGATGGTCGAGGAGATCGAGCATCGGATGAGGGTCTGCCGTGCGGCCGGTGCACGCTCCATCTGGGAGCTGCCCGAGGGGCGGCGGCCTACCCCGATCGTTGTGATCGTCGATGAGCTGGCGGAGCTGTACCTCAATGACGGCTCCCGCGAGTCCCGGGAAGAGGCGGAGCAATGCGCCACGTTGCTGCTGCGCCTGGCCCAACTCGGGGCTGCGCTCGGCGTGCACCTGGTCGCCGCAGGGCAACGCGTCGGCTCCGACCTGGGGCCACGGGTTACCGCACTGCGCGCTCAGCTCGGCGGCCGCATCGCTCACCGGGCTCACGACGAGGCTTCGGCTGAGATGACGCTCGGCGACCTGAACCCGGATGCCGTCGTCATCGCTCAGACGATCTCGGAAGAGGAGCAGGGCGTAGCCGTGGTCACGACAGGTGGGCGCTGGACGCGTGCCCGCTCTCACATGATCAGTACGGCGGACGTCGCTGAGATCTCCGCGATTCCCGGACCGCCGTACCCCTTCTTGTCCGTACTGGATACGGCACCCGAGAAGGGAGAGACGGTGACATGACACAGGGAACGATCTACATCATCTGTTCTTTCCTGCTGTTCTTCTCCTTCATGGTCGCCCGGTCCAAGGAAGTCCCGATCTACCAGGTGCTCCTGATCAACCTGGGCGGCTTCCTACTGGCCATGACGCCGTTGGGTTACCCGATCTGGGCCCTGTTCCTCGTCATCGGAAATGGCCTGTTCGGCTAACCGCATCGCAAGTTCCTTGGCTTCTGACGCATTTCTCTCCACCTCATGGCATTTCTGCCCCAGCTGACCCCAGACCCCCGGAGTTTGAAAATGACCGCCGTGCCGATCCCTCATGAAAGGGGGCCTCCTTGTACCCGGCGACGGATGAGGCGCGGCGCTCAGTGCTCAATGAGGCTGAGCGTCTGCGCCTTCTCTCACCCACGGAACGCGACCTGATCCGGCTCGTACATGAGCCGGGATTCTCACGCTGGCTGGACCAGATCGAAGCCACCGGCGGCTGTTCCCACCCCATCTATTTAGCCGGTCACACCACGGTGCGCGACGCACACAGCGACACCGTGTTGCGTCACTACTCCACTGAGGATGAGCCCGGTGGCCGCATGCCGGTGCGCTGTCGCAACCGACGTGCATCGCGCTGCCAACCTTGCGCACGGCTGCATGCGGGCGACACCTTCCAACTGGTTCGCTCTGGCCTGCTCGGCGGCAAGGGCGTGACCAACCAGGTGCAACTGCATCCCCGCCTCTTCGTCACCCTGACCGCGCCTTCCTTCGGCACGGTGCACCGTGGCGGCACGGCGAGTACGCCCCACTGCCATCCCCGACGCTGGGGCGGGGAGTGTGAGCACGGGCGGCCCCTGGGGTGCGGCCAACAGCACGCGGACACCGACCCCGTCATCGGTCAGCCCCTGTGCCGGGACTGCTACGACTACGTGGGCCATGTCCTTTGGCACACCTCCGCCGGCACCCTGTGGAGCCGGTTTTGCCACACGCTCAGGAGGCATCTGGCCTCGGTGGCGGGCATCGTTCAAACGCGATTCCGCGAGCACGCGGCGCTCTCCTTCGCCAAAGTCGCCGAGTACCAGAAGCGCGGTGCCATTCACTTCCATGCCGTCATCCGCCTGGACGGTCCCGACGGCCCGTCCTCGCCCCCACCCTTGTGGGCCACGAGCGATGCTCTGGAGTCGGCCGTACGGTCCGCGGCGACCTCAGTCGAGGTCCACACTCCGTACTTGGCGGCCACCGGGGAGCAAGCCGTGCGCTGGGGCACTCAGCTCGACGTCCATGGCATCCGCAGCGACGCGTTCACCCAATCCGCGGTGACCGACAGCGCGGTAGCGGCCTACGTGGCCAAGTACGTGTCCAAGTCAGTCGATGACGCGGGCGGCGTGGACCACCGGATCACGGATTACGAGGCCATCCGCCTCGCCCCGGTGAACGGCCACCTGCGAGCCCTCATGGTCACCTGCTGGCGTCTGGGCGGTCTGCCCGAGCTGGGGAGCCTGAACCTGCGGTCATGGACTCACACACTCGGTTTCCGGGGCCATGTCCTCACCAAGTCCCGCTGCTACTCGACCACTTATGGGGAGCTGCGCGCGGCACGGGCTGTCTACCAAAGCGGTGCTGACCCGGGCATGGGGAACGACGGCACCACGCTCAGAGAATCCGTCTGGCGCTATGTGGGCTCGGGCCACTCTCTGGCCGAGGCAGAGTTGGCTGCCGGGATCGCGGCGGACCTTGCGCGTGGTCGCGAGCTCGCTGCTGAGGATCAATGGCGGGGCCATGACTGCAATCTCTGATGGTGGTGAGGCTCCGCGGTGTTGCTGTTCAGGGAAACAGTGCGTCAATTTCCTTGATCCCGAATCTAAATCGATCACTGATCCGCAAGAAGCGTCGAAGGTCATTTGGAAACCGACGGAAGCGCCAGGATCAGAGGTGGCGCATCTGCGCATGCTGGAAATCCTGTTTTCGCCTCGTCCCGATGAATAGGCTTTTATAGTTGACCCATCGCATGGGTGACCCCGGCGGTGTGCGACCACCCCGGGGTCTGGCCAGTCTTGGAGGACTGACATGGGCAACTCTGTCATACGTGCCATAGATACCGCAGCTAGGGCTGCCAACATCTCTGCGCCTGCCGTCCGAGCAGTGGACTACCTGCGGGTTTCCACTGACCAACAGGTAGATGGGTACGGGATCGCATACACCGGCGACGAAACGGCCGCGTACATCGCGCGCAAGGGCTGGGTAAAAGTCGACACCTTCAAGGATGAAGGGGAGTCGGGAACGCTTCCATGGGACAGGCGAAAAGGCGCCAGAGAGATCATGGAACTCGCGCAAAGTAAGCCTTGCCCCTTCAATATGGTGGTCGTGCACGAGACCCGTGCAGTTGGTCGGAACAACAGGGTCTTCTGGGAATGGGTGTGGAAACTGCAAGACCTCGGCGTGTATGTCGCCATTGTGGATGACGACATCGACAACACGACCGAGGAGGGTGAAGAGCGGATGCGTGAAAAGGCGAATGAAGCCTTTAAGGAACTTGTCCGTATCCGTAAAAGGACTCAAGGGGGGATTCAGAAGAAGGCTCGGATGGGGGGTTTCCCTGGAGGTTCTGCCCGCTATGGGTACCGCATCGAGAATAGGGGCGTCAAAGGGAAACAGCGTCTTGTGCATGACATCTGTGACGGGGGAGAGAGTTGCTCCGGATCAGAGGGTTGCATGACAGTGCATGAGGCAGTGGTGTTGCGTCGAGGAAGAACCCTCGTCGTTAAGTATCAGGGAGATTGGCGTAAGACTGTCCAACGCCTCAATGATGAGGGGCTGGTGAGTAGGTCGGGCAAACCTTGGAGTGAGGCAAACTTCCGGGGGCGCCTGATGAGCGAGGATCTATTAGAGGCTCGGTATGTGTTCCGCGGAAAGAGCGCGAAACTGCGCCCGGATGGTACGCCGATTTGGGGTGAGGTCAGAATCATTCCGCTTGATCCGATGTTCACGCCCGATGAGGTGGCGGAATTGCGGTCTGTCACAAGCGAGCCGCGTCGGCGCCCTTCACCTAAGGGGCGGGTCTATACGTTGTCCGGCAGACTGCGCAGTCAGTGCGGTAAGCGCTATGTTGGTCGAGGCCCGGCCAATGAGGCGCCCCACTACCTGTGCTCTGGAAAGAAGGAAGCTTACCCGGGAGCGCCTAAGTGCTCGTGCCCACAGCTTGACGCACGCGGTGTCGAGAAATGGGTATGGGGAAGCGTTTGCGACTTTCTGAGGGGTGGAGAAAGGCTGCAAGCCCTGTCTGATGAGTGGCTGGGCGCAGCAAGAGAGCGGAAAGTGGATTTCGCTTCACGCTTGGCCGAGTTGGATCGGAAGATCGCTGAGCAGGACAGCACGATCAACATCACTATGGCTGTAGCTGCTCAACAGGCAGCCAAGCGGGGGCTACCGCAACGCGAAGCTGAGACGACCGTCAACCGGGCTATAAAGCCGCTGACCGAGAGGTTGGAGGAGCTCGAACAAGACCGGGCTGCGGTGGCGTCTTGGCAAGAGGCCGCTGCACAAGAGGAGCAGCGGGAGCGGAGTCTTCAGGCGGTTGCACAGCTGGCCAACGACCGATTGGAAGAACTCTGCGCAGAGGATCAGCGGGAGTTCCTGGGGCTGGCCAATGTCAAGATCGTGATCACTGGACCTCCCCCTCCCATGCACCGCGGGCTTGCTTGCCCTGTGGGTGACTGGTTCCGCTCTCACGAGCGAAGGGTTCCGACGCTGTGTGACTGCGCGTGGGAGCGCGTGATGGAGGTGGAGAACTTTCCGGGCGGGGGCGTTGTGCCTCGACAGAGGGGAGGGCTTGCCCCTCGGACCGTTCTGGAGGCCTTCCTCAAGAAGGCCCGCACTGGGGTCGCCTGGCCGGAGTTGGATGCTGAGCTTGGCTCCACTGGCCTTATCGGGCACTGGAGGCGGTGGAGCTCGTCGGGTCGATGGGAGCGCGTTATGGGGGTGCTGGAGGACGCCTGCGGGGGCGTCCCGGTATCGCGGCCTCACCCTCTCCCGCCCATGGAGATGACGGGAGAGGTGAGGCCTGGTGTCATCCTCGCGGCGACTTGGGCGGGCGAACGCCCTTCATACCTTTCGGCATCGGACCCTTCGGGAGCGGCATGTTAGACATCAGGTCGCCCATCGCGCGCAGCCGGTCGTTCGTGGCCGTGACCTGCGGGCCCGTGAGAACGCGGGGGAGCTTCAGAAGCGTCGTGCGCAGCTTCTTCAGCGAGACCGTGCCGTCCGTGGTGCCGACGATGACGTCGTGGACGGGGACGTCCGCCACGATGCGCGCCATCTTCTTCTTCTCGGCGGCCAGCAGGCCCTTCACGCGGTTCGGGTTGCCCTCGGCGACCAGGACGATGCCGGCCTTGCCGACGGTGCGGTGCACCACGTCCTGGCTGCGGTTCATCGCGACCGCGGGGGTCGTCGTCCAGCCGCGGCCGATCTTGTCGAGCACCGCGGCCGCCGCGCCGGGCTGGCCCTCCATCTGCCCGAAGGCGGCCCGCTCGGCCCTGCGTCCGAAGACGATCGCCATCGCCAGGAAGGCGAGCAGGAAGCCGAGAATGCCCAGGTAGACCGGGTGGCCGAGCCAGAAGCCGATCGCGAGGAAGACACCAAAGGTGACGATTCCCACAGCCGCGATGATGAGGCCGATTTTGGAGTCGGCCCGCCGGGTCATCTTGTAGGTCAGAGCGATCTGCTTGAGTCGCCCTGGCTCCGCGGCCGCATCCGCCGCGGTGGTTTCCTTCCTCGCCATGCCCTGAAGTCTACGTGGCCCCGGCGGCGTCTACGACGTGCGGGTTGTCGTCACGGCCTCTTCGAGTACGCGCAGTGCCTCGACCCGGTCCTTGGCGCGGCGCCGGTCCTCCAGGACGGAGGTCCAGGCGTTGCGCCGCGCGGTGCGCTGGCCGCCGCTCATCAGCAGCGACTCGACGGCGCGCAGGGCGTCGGCGACGGACGGGATGGCGGTGGCGCGAACGGGCGCGGCCTGCATGATGGGGCCCTCCTGGAGAGCGGCTCGGGTGGGGGGAGCGGCTATGGGTAAGGCTGTACGTGCGGTAGTACCAGGGTCACTGATTGGTGTTACCAGGGCGTGACCGAGTGGTCAAACGCCGATGAAACCTTGATGCGGGGGGCCAAAACGCTGACGCGGCCCATACGGTCCCGTTCACCTGCGGGGATCGTACGGGCCGCGTCATTACGGCCACTACTGGTCGGTAGGAGCTTGTGCGCCGATTCACACAGTGGGTGCTCGCCCGGCACATGCCCGGGTCACACCTGGTGCGTCAGGCCGTCACACCGCCTGCGAGGCGACGTACGAACCGCGCTTCTCGATCGCCATCTGGTAGAGGCGGCCGGCGCGGTACGAGGAGCGGACCAGCGGGCCCGACATGACGCCCGAGAAGCCGATCTGCTCGGCCTCCTCCTTCAGCTCCACGAACTCGGCCGGCTTCACCCAGCGCTCGACGGGGTGGTGACGGGGGGTGGGGCGCAGGTACTGGGTGATCGTGACGAGCTCCGTGCCCGCCTCGTGCAGCTGGCGCAGCGCCTCGCTGACCTCTTCGCGGGTCTCGCCCATGCCCAGGATCAGGTTGGACTTGGTGACCAGACCGGCCTCGCGGGCCTTGGTGATGACCTCGAGGGAGCGCTCGTACCGGAAACCGGGGCGGATCCGCTTGAAGATCCGCGGCACCGTCTCGACGTTGTGCCCGAGGACCTCGGGCTCGGACGAGAAGACCTCGGCCAGCTGGTCGGGGTCGGCGTTGAAGTCCGGGATGAGGAGCTCGACCTTGGTGTAGCCCTCGGCGCGCTCGGCCGTCATCGCGTGGATCTGGCGGACCGTCTCCGCGTACAGCCAGGCGCCGCCGTCCTCCAGGTCGTCGCGGGCGACGCCGGTGATCGTGGCGTAGTTCAGGTCCATCGTGACGACGGACTCGCCGACGCGGCGCGGCTCGTCGCGGTCGAGGGCCTGCGGCTTGCCGGTGTCGATCTGGCAGAAGTCACAGCGCCGCGTGCACTGGTCGCCGCCGATGAGGAACGTGGCCTCGCGGTCTTCCCAGCACTCGTAGATGTTCGGACAGCCCGCCTCCTGGCAGACCGTGTGCAGGCCTTCCGTCTTCACGAGCTTCTGCAGGGCGTTGTACTCGGGGCCCATTTTCGCCCGGGTCTTGATCCACTCGGGCTTGCGCTCGATGGGGGTCTGGGCGTTCCGGACCTCCAGGCGCAGCATCTTGCGTCCGTCGGGTGCGACTGCGGACACATCGGCTCCCTATTAGCTGGCGTAACTTCGATTCTGCGGCGCACACCAGGGTACGCCCGTGATGTCGTTGGGCTTACTTCTGGCCAACCTCTGGCCAAGGGGGTGCATTCCCCGAAGCCGGGCGGACCTCGTGAAGCCGGGCGGACCTATGCGGAAGCAGGCTCCACGTCGCGCGGCTTCAGCTCCGCGTTCTCCAGCACGTCGCGCAGATGCCGCTCGGCGACGGGCAGTACGTCGGCGATGGTGATCTCGCGGCCCAGCTCGTACGAGAGGGACGTCACGCCCGCGTCGCGGATGCCGCACGGGATGATCCGGTCGAACCAGGTGTTGTCCGGGTTCACGTTCAGCGCGAAGCCGTGCATCGTCACGCCCTTGGCGACGCGGATGCCGATCGCGGCGATCTTGCGGTCCTCACGGCGCTGACCGGCGTTCGAGGGCGCGTACTCCGGGCCGTTGAAGCGTGCGTCGAATTCGTCGTCCTGGAGTCGCGGGTCGAAGTCCAGCGAGAGCCCGCCGAGGGCGGGGCGCTGCTCCACCGGATCGCCGAGGACCCAGACGCCGCTGCGCCCCTCGACGCGCGTGGTCTCCAGGCCGAACTCCGCACACGTGCGGATCAGCGCCTCTTCCAGGCGGCGCACGTGCGCCACGACGTCCACCGGGCGCGGCAGCTTCTGGATGGGGTAGCCCACCAGCTGGCCCGGGCCGTGCCAGGTGATCTTGCCGCCGCGGTCCACGTCGACGACGGGGGTGCCGTCCAGCGGGCGCTCGCTGTCCTCGGTGCGGCGGCCCGCGGTGTAGACCGGCGGGTGCTCCAGGAGGAGGCAGGTGTCCGGGACCTCGTCGGCGAAACGGGCGGCGTGCACGCGGCGCTGCTCGTCCCACGCCTCTTGGTACTCCACGGAGTCCGGGCCGAAGCCCAGCCGGACGAACCGAAACTCACTCACGGCAGGTGCCTCCCTGAACGTTCATCGTGCACATATCGCGCCCCCTGTCACTGTACGGGCCCCCTCGGGCGGCAACCTCGGCCCGGGTTCCTCACACGATCGGATGAATGACGCGTGAAGGGACGCTCACGGACTGTTATCGCCGCTACATTCACGCCGTTCACGAGGCCATAAGGGCTGCTCAAAGGCAGGCCCGAAAGGCAGGAGACCGCACAGCCGATGACGGAACGACCCCCGCAGCGCACCCCGAACCGCCAGCTAGCCGCGCTCATCTCGGAAGCCGGATTCTCCAATGCGGGCCTTGCCCGCCGCGTCGACCAGCTGGGCCTCGAACATGGCCTGGACCTGCGTTACGACAAGACATCGGTGACCCGCTGGCTCCGCGGTCAGCAGCCCAGAGGCACCACACCCGCGCTGATCGCCGAGGTCTTCACGAGACGGCTCGGACGCCGCCTGTCGGCCCAGGACCTCGGGCTTGACGCCTGCGCTCCGGTGTACGCGGGGCTGGAGTTCGCCGCCTCCCCCGAGGAGGCCGTCGACATCGTCGGCGGGCTGTGGCGCAAGGACTCCGGAAGCCATGCGGAACTGCGGAAGATCGCGTTCACCCCGGCCGGGCTCGTGGTGCCCAGCCGGGACTGGCTCATCGGCCGTGCCGATGAACGCGTCGGCCGCGGGGACGTGGATCCCTCCCACGTCCGCGTGCCCGTGCAGGGCCGCCCCGGCGTGCCCCGACAGCGGCAGGGCACCGAGCGCGGCCCCGGCCTGAAGGTCAGCAGCGGGGACATCGCGGCGCTGCGCTCCGTGGGCGAGCTGTTCCGCGCCCTCGACCACGCGTACGGCGGCGGGCACGCCCGCCAGGCCCTCGTCCGCTACCTGGAACACGAGGCCGAGCCGATGCTCCGGGGGGTCTACGGCGAACAGGCCGGGCGCAGGCTCTTCGCGGCCGCCGCCGATCTGACCCGCCTCGCGGGCTGGACCTCGTACGACATCGCGGCCCACGGCCTCGCCCAGCGGTACTTCGTCCAGGCGCTGCGCCTCGCGCAGGCGGCGGGCGACCGGGCGTACGGCTCCTACGTCCTGGTCACGATGAGCCGCCAGGCCGTCTATCTCGGCCACGGACGCGAGGCCGTGCAGCTCGCGCGGGTGGCCCAGCAGGGCGTCGGCTCCTCGGCGCCGCACGTCGTGCAGTCGCTGCTGTACGCCGCCGAGGCGCGCGGCCACGGCGTGCTCGGCGAGGTGCGGGCCTGCACGGCCGCCCTCGTGCGGGCCGAGCGGTCGCTGGAGGCGGCGCGGCCCGGCGACGAAGTGCCGCACTGGGCGCGGTTCTTCGACGAGGCCCAGCTGGCGGACGAGTTCGGGCACAGCTACCGCGACCTGCAGCAGTACCGCGCCGCGGCCCAGCACGCCGAGCGCTCCCTGCAGCTGCGCGCCCCGGCCTTCGCGCGCAGCCGTCTCTTCTGCCGGGTGGTGCTCGCCACCGCGCGGCTCGGGCTCGGCGAGCTGGAGGCGGCCTGCCAGCTGGGCTCCGAGGCCGCGCAGGCGGCGGGCGAGATGCGGTCCGTGCGGGCGCACGAGTACGTGCGCGAATTCGAGCGCCGACTGGAGCCCTACCGGGACGCGGCGCCCGTGCGCGGGTACCGCGACAGGGTCGCGGCGCTCGGCTGAGGGCGGGCCCCGCCCCGGTCGCTCACCTCTGGCGGGCGACCTCGGCGGGGCTCAACGCCTCGTCCCAGGTGATCAGTTCGTCCAGGTCGCCCCGCAGGCTCGCCTTCTCCGTGCCGATGGAACGCAGGGGGAGGGGGATCGAGGCCGCGACGGAGCCCACCCGCGCCCCGTCGGCGTACAGCGTCGTGCTGCCTCGCGTGGTCACCCACGTCAGCCGCGTCCAGCGGTCCAGCGCCAGGGTGAAGTCGAAGCTGTGGTCCGCGTCGCCGTACCGGGTGAAGCCGACCTTTCCCGTGCCGTGCTGCATCAGCTTCAGGGCGCCCGCCCGGGAGCTGAGCAGTACCTGGTCGGCGGTCCGTGCGGTGGGGCGGACCCGGACCGAGACGGTCCACGGCTCGGCGACGTCCAGGCCCCCGAAGCCCACGCCGTCCCGGTCGGAGTCGAAGCGCCAGGCCTGGCCGCGCGGTCCGGGCACGGGCGTCGGGTTGTCGATGATGTACGAGGTGCCGGGCAGGTCACCGGCCAGGTCCTCGGCGAAGATCGTGTTCCCGGGACTGCCCGCGTACGTCCAGCCCTTCGGGTACGACGCGTCGTCGAAGGTCCAGTGGTGGCTCGGGCGGCCCTCGACGCGGGGCGGCACGGGGGCCGGTGTGGTGCCGGGAGGGTCGCCGATGCGGGTGGCGCGGGCGCGGAAGCCGGCCAGGGTGTCCGGCGTCGCGGACCCGTTCCAGGCGCGGTCGGCGAGGATCGCCCGGGCGCCCGCCATGTGCTGCTCGAAGTAGCCGTCGTCGGCCCAGAAGTTGTAGTCGGCCCAGTTCGTGACGCCGGAGCCGAGCATGTCGGGGGCGGTGCTCGGCGCCCAGCGGTCGTACATCCAGGGCTCGTCCGGGTACTTGTGGTGGTAGTTGTTCGGGGTGTTGTAGAACGGCCCGATGGCGATCTCGTCGTGGCCGGGGATCTCCGGCTCGGCGCCCGTGCCCTCCCAGGTGAGGAAGACGACGGGGGCGTGCACCTGCTGCTGGGGCGCGGGCAGGTGCTCGGAGCCGTTGTAGACGGCCGTGCGCCTGCCGTGCGAGGTGACCACGTCGTCCAGGGCGTTGATGAAGCGGTTGAGCAGGTCGCCGAGGGTGGAGACGTCGGGGGAGGCCGCCAGGTGGTCCTGCACGCGCGGGCACTCGGCGAGCTGCCCCGGAACCTCCTCCGCGCCGATGGAGAACAGCGGCGCGTCGAACCAGCCGGCGAACTCGTCGACGATCTCCTTCGACTTCGCGATCGCCTTGTCGCTGGTCATGTCGATGACCCAGTCGGGCGTGAGGTGGGAGTGCGTGTGCGCGCCCGTGCACGGGGAGGGGCCCGAGCCGAAGCCGATGCCGAAGGCCTGACTGATCACGGTGGCGTGGCCGGGGAGTTCGAGCCCCGGCATCAGCTGGACGTGGTGGCGGGCGGCGAAGGCCTTCAGGTGCTCGATGTCGGCGCGGCTGTAGCTGTGCTCCGGGTCGGCGAGGCCGGGGAACCTCGGACTGTCGAGGCGGAAGCCCTCCGACTCGGAGAGGTGCAGCAGGAGCGTGTTGAGCTTCTGGTCGCCCATGCGGCGGATCAGGTTCTCCAGGTACGGGATCCGCCAGTACTTGCGGCCCGCGTCGAGGTGGACCATGCGGATCGCCTGCCCGGGACGGTCGGTGGCCGTGGCGCGGGGCACCTGGCGGTGGTCGTCGGCCGTGGCGCGCAGGAGCTGCAGGAGGGTGCGGGTCCCGTAGTAGAGGCCGTGGGTGGAGGCGGCCTCGATGCGGACGGGGCCCCTGCTGTCGAAGCGGTGGCCCTCCGCGCCCTGTGCCCCCTGCTCGGTGAGGGTGAGCACGATGTCCCCGGGCGCCGGACGCCCTGCCTCGGTGATGCGCGGGGTGACGCCGGAGACCTCCTCGATCTCCGTGCGCAGCTGGGTGGCGAGCCGGCGCACGGACTGCCGTGCCGGGCCGGGGAGTTCGGCGCGTCCGGCGGGCAGTGCGGTGCTGGACGCGGTGCGCGGGTCGATGTGGATGCGGGTGGCGCGGGTGAGCGACGTGTGGCCGTCGAGCGCGGTCCAGTCGGTGGGCCGGGGGATGACGGAGGGCGGCGCGGCCGCACCCGCGGGCTCCTCGCGGGGAGCGTGTGGACCATCTGCTTGGGCGGAGGGCAAGGCTATAGCTCCCATGAATAGGGCGAGGCTGAGCGATATCACCGGCAAGGTGCGACGCACTTCGGTCCTCCCGCTGCTTGGCGATCCGGCAGGACCGTAGCCGCGTACTACCGCAGTGGCAAGGGAAGTTGCAGGAGCCGGGGGCAGGCCGGGGACAGCGGGAAGCCCCCGCGTGGGGGCGCGGGGGCTTCCGGGGAGCGGGGCAATAGATCGGATGGGTCAGGCCGCGGTGGGCAGCGTCTCCTGGGCGTACGAGGGGGCGATCCCGAAGTCCGTGAGGA
>NZ_LIPN01000223.1 GCF_001418325.1 Streptomyces atriruber
CGCCCGCCCCGGCCCTCGGACCCGGACTCCAGGGTTTTCACGGTCGCCCCTGCCCGCGCGCGGGGCCAAGGTATACCCACGGTCGCGGAACCGCGGCGGACCTGAAAACACCGATGGGGGAAAAGAGATCCGGTGACCGGACGTACTACGGGGGTGTACGAACGGGTGGTCCGCTCAGGATCGGGGGAGCGACCGTCGCGAGGGCGGGGGACGGGGGTGCCCGACGGCACCCCCGCTCGGGTGCGGAACGGCTCCGTGAACGGGCGCGCTCCACTGCTGCCGTCGAGGCTGTGGGTCGCTGGGCGACAGCGTGCGGTGAGCCCGGAATCCGGGCGGTTCAACCCCGGCGGTTCGGTCGACGACCGGACCGCCTACGCCCTTGTCGTACGCAGTCGCCGCGCACCCGGAGGGCCGCGGGCCGTGCTGAAGCCGAGGAGAGCCGTGCTGAACCCGAGGAGAGATGACGAACCCCGACCCCGCTGAACAGCCCGCCCTTCCTGACCGGCACGACCGGCACGACTGGTACGAGCGGTCGGGCGTGCGCAGCGGCCCGCACCGAACCGTGACCGGCCCGCTGGACCCCGCGACCCGGTTCTTCCCGCCCCGCCTGGTGCCGTACTGGAGCCACCCCCTGGTCGGCGCGCTGCCCGACCGGCGCCGCCACGAACTCCTCGCCCGGCACCTGTACCACTACCTGACGTTCACGGCCCACTTCGAGACCCGCGTGGTCAACCGTGCCGCCGAGCGCATCGCGGACGGCCGGACCGGCCTCGCGCTGCCCGCCGCGGTGCGCCTGGACGCGTACCGCATCTACTGCGACGAGGGCTACCACGCCCTCGCCGGTCTCGACGCCGTCGAGCAGATCGCCGAGGCGACGGGCATCCCGCCGCTGCCCTACGCCTTCGACCCCTTCCTGCGCCAGCTCGACGGCATCGGTTCGGAACTCCTCGCGGGCGAACCGGTGCTGGCGCAGCTGCTGCAGGTCGTCGTCGCCGAGACGCTCGCCCCCTCGGCCCTGGAGGAGGTGCCCGAGGACCGCGCGGTGCTGCCCCTGGTGCGGGACGTCGTCCGCGACCACGCGCAAGACGAGGGCCACCACCACACGTACTTCTCCCGCTTCTTCGAGCGGCTGTGGGGCGACCTGCCGACGCCGCTCAGGCGGCGCGTGGCCCGCTGTCTGCCCGGACTGATCGGCGCCGCGCTCTCGCCCGACCTGCGGGCGGTGGGTGCCGCCCTCACTGTGGCGGGCCTCGGGCCGGACTCCGTGCGGCAGGTCATCGCCGAGAGCTACCGCACCCGGCGGAGCGAGGGCGACCTCCGGGTCACGGCACGCCGTACCGTCCGGCTCTTCCGGAACACCGGAGTGCTCGAAGAGCCGTGCGCGGCCGAGGCGTTCTTTGCCGCGGGGCTGCTCAGCGAGGCGCCGGACCCGCCGCCACCACCGTCCGCACGGGACGGACGATGACACGCCCGGCCGCGGCTCCCTCGCGCGGCGCCCCGCCCCCGGTCCCCGAGACCGGCCTGTTCTCCCTGGCCGACCTGCCCGTGGAGACGGTGACCCGGCTCGCGGAGCGGACCGTGGAACTGCACCACGACCGTGCCGCCCACGCGCGGCCGCTGGCCGGAGCCGCGGTCGGCGTCCTGTTCGCCCGCCCGTCCACCCGTACCCGGACCGCCTTCACCGTGGCGGCCGTCCGTCTCGGCGCCAGCCCCGTCGCCTACGGACCGGGCGAACTCCAGCCGACGACCGGCGAGTCCGTCGAAGACACCGGGCGCTCCCTCGGCAGCATGCTGGACGGCCTCGTCGCCCGCCCCGACGGGACCCTGGACGACCTGCGGCGGCTCTCCCGCCACGGACACCTGCCCGTGGTCAACGCGATGACCCCGGAGGAACACCCCTCCCAAGGGGTCTGCGACCTCGCCACGTTGCGGCTGACCCTGGGGAGCCTGGACGGGCTGCGGCTCCTGTACGTGGGGGAGGGCAACGCCACCGCGACGGCGCTCGCGCTCGCCCTGTCCGGCATCTCCGGCTGCGAGGCCACCTTCGCCTGCCCGCCCGGATACGGGCTGCCCGCCGCCCTCCTGGCGACGGCCGGGAAGCGCGCCGCCCGCACCGGTGCCACCCTCACCCTCCGGGACTCGGCCCGATCCCTGCCGACCGGCGTCGACGTCGTCTACACGACCCGCCGGCAGACCTCGGGCGGCGGCAGGCCCGACGCCGCCTGGCGCGACCGGTTCCGGCCCTTCCACGTCGACGAGGAGTTCCTGACGCGCCGCCCCGGCGCCCTGTTCCTGCACGACCTGCCCGCGCACCGCGGCGAAGAGGTCTCCGGCGCGGTCCTCGACGGCCCGCGGTCGGTGGCCTGGACGCAGGCGTCGATGAAGCTCGACGGTGCCATGGCCGTCCTCGAATGGGCCCTGGGCGAGGAGGACCCGCACGGTCAGGCGTCGGGGACGCCCGCGTCCCCCGACACCCCGGCCGTCTCGGAGGCCTCCGAGGCCTGAGCGAGCAGACGGACCAGCTGCGCCCTGCGGTGCACCCCGTCGAGCTTGCGGTAGATGTTGCTCAGGTGGAACTCGACGGTCTTGACGCTCAAGAAGAGCCGCTCCGCCACCTCGTGGTTGGTCAGACCCCGGCCGACCACCAGCGCGACCTGCAGCTCCTGCGGGGTGAGCCGTTCCAGGGGTGCCCGCTCGGGCCGCACTTCGGTGCCGCCCGCGGCGTGCAGCTCGGCCGCCACCCGCGCCGCCCAGCCCGCCGCGCCGAGCCGCTCGAACGTGGCGAGGGCCCGCTCCAGGAGGCGCCGCGCCTCGCTCCGCCTGCCCTGCCTGCGTAGCTGCTCGCCCCACGCGAACTCGGTCCGCCCCCGCTCGAAGGGCACCGGACGTTCGGACAGCAGCGCCAGGGAGCGCCTCATGTGCCGCGACGCGGCCTCCGGGTCCCCGGGTTCGAGCAGCCCGCGGCAACGGGCCGCCGCCCCCGCGGTGACCGGGCGGTGTCC
This sequence comes from Streptomyces atriruber, assembly GCF_001418325.1. Taxonomy (GTDB): domain Bacteria; phylum Actinomycetota; class Actinomycetes; order Streptomycetales; family Streptomycetaceae; genus Streptomyces; species Streptomyces atriruber. The sequence continues at coordinate 3,003 of NZ_LIPN01000223.1, forward strand.
GCGGCCCGCCTCGTACTCCAGGACGTCCAGGACCTCACGTGCCTCGTCGGTCCTGTGCAGATGGACGTACGCGTCCGCGAGGTCCGCCGCCCACGTCAGATACAGGCCGTCGCCCCGCCCGTGGCGCTGCGAGAACGCCCGTACCTCCTCCAGGTGGTGCACCGCCTCCTCGAACCGGCCGAGGCCGAGCTCCAGCAGGCCGAGCCCGCCGAGCGCCCGCGCAGCGTCCATCGGCAGTTCGGCGGAGCCCGCCCATTCCATGGCCTTCGCGGCGTGCCGTCGGCAGTCCTCCTCGCGGTTCAGGGCGGCCTCGGTCTTGACCAGGGCGGCGAGCCCGCGCGACACCTCGATCAGCTGCCCGCTGGCCTCCGCGAGCCGCACCGCCTCGTCGGCGTGGGCGAGCGATGGCGTCCAGCGGCCCCGCCAGAACTCCACGACGGACAGCGTGCACAGCAGGTGCGAGAGCAGCCCCACCGCGCTGGAACCGCGCGCCGTGTACGCGGCCCGGTCCAGCATGCCGTGCGCCTCGTCGAGCTCCTCGGCCGCGAGGTGGCACAGGCCGCCCACCCCGGCGAGCGGGTACGGGAATGCGGGGTCGGGCGAGGCGAGGGGCTCGGCCAGCTCGCGCAGGAGCGCGCGGCCCGCCTCGGCGTCCCCGCCGAGCAGCAGCACCAGGGTGCGCAGCAGACGCACGGGCAGCAGGGTCTGGTGTGCCGAGTCGGCGAGTTCCATCGCCGCGGCCGAGGTGCCGCGGGCCGCGGTGAGGTCACCGACGGCCAGTTCGGTGAGCGCGATGCCGCCGAGCATGACCGCGGCGAGCGCCGGGTCGACCTTCTCCGCCTCGTCGACGGCCGACCTCAGCAGCTCGCGCGAGCGCGTCGGGCGGCCGCGCTGGACGTCCAGATAGCAACGGAGCTGGCGGATGTCGAGCTGTGTGCCGAGCTGTTCGGCGTGTTCCAGGGCGCGGTCCAGGATCGCGGCCGCCTCGTTCAGGGAGCCCGCGGCCTGCGAGGCGCGGGCCGCGCACAGCAGCCGCTCCGCCTTGCGCTGCCCCTCCGGGGTGAAGCGCGCGGCCCGTTCGTAGAGCCGGGAGGCGAGCGGGTAGGCGAGGGTCTCGGGGGCGCCGGATGCGGCGTTCTCCAGGAGGGACGCGACGTGTTCGTCCGGCTCGGCGCCGGAGGCGGCCAGATGCCAGGCGTACTGCTCCAGGGCCGGGGCGGTCGCTCCCTGCAGGGAGCGTGCGATGGCGTGGTGGGCGCGGCGCCTGCGCACGGGGGTCGCGCCGTGGTAGACCGCCGAGCGCACCAGCGGGTGCCGGAAGGCGTATCCGTCCCGCTCCTCGACGACCAGGCCCGCGTCCTCCGCGGCCTCCAGCGATTCGTAACTGAGGCCGTGCGCGCGGAGCGCCGCCTCGGTGCCCGCCAGCGGCCGGGTGCCGAGGACGGCGAGCAGCAGCATCGCGTCCTGCGCCTCGGCGGGCAGCCTGGCCACGGCGCTGCCGAAGGTGTGGGCCAGCATCTCGCCGATGGGCAGGGGCGCTCCGGAACCGCTGTCGTCGTCGGCGCCGCTGCCCGCGAGGAGGGCGGGCAGTTCGATCAGCGCCAAGGGGTTGCCGCGGGCCTCCGCGAGCAGCCGGGCCGCCTCCTGCTCGGTGAGCTGGGCGGTGCCCTCCTCGGCGATCAGGCGGTGCGCGGACTCGGGGTCGAGACCGGTGAGGGTGAACGTCTCGACGGAGGCGAGCCTTGAGGCGGCCTCCTCCAGTTCCTCGCGGGCGGTGAACAGGACGACGACGCCCTCGCGGCTCAGCCTGCGGGTGGCGAAGGCGAGCGCGTCCAAAGAGTACGGGTCGAGCCAGTGCGCGTCGTCCACGGTGACCAGGACCGGGCCCTCCTCGGCGAGCGCGCCGAGCAGACTGAGCGTGCCCGCGGCCACCGCGAAACGGTCCTGTGCGACGGCGGGCCCGAGCGCGAGCGCGCCGGTCAGCGCGGCGCCCTGCCGGTCCGGTATGCGGTCCAGGAAGTGCAGGACGGGGCGGAGCAGATCGGCGAGGCCCACATAGGGCAGGTCGGACTCGACCTCGACGCCGCGCGTGCCGAGCCGCAGCAGGTCGTCGGCCTGCTCGGCGACGTAACTGACGAGGCTGGTCTTGCCGATGCCGGCTTCCCCGCGAATGAGCAGGGCGCCGCTCTCGCCCCCGCGAGCCTTGTCGATGAGAGCGAGAAGACGAGCGCATTCCGCGGAACGCCCGAGGAGCATGCGTAAAGCTTACCGGCGGTACGACACTTCGGAGCGGTGCGGAAGGGAACGTATCTCTTCTTCTCGGGCCGCGCCTCTGTCAACCGTCGACGCCCCTCGCTACCCTCCGCGCATGATTCCCACGGTGGTCTGGGGCACCGGCAACGTAGGCCGTGCGGCCGTGCGTGCCGTCGAGGCCCATCCCGATCTCTCCCTCGCGGCCGTACTGGTGCACAGCCCGGCGAAGGTCGGCCGTGATGCAGGTGAACTGGCAGGTCTGGGAAGGCAGTTGGGGGTGGCTGCGACCGATGACGTCGCGGCGGTCCTCGCCGCCCGGCCGCGGGCCGTGGTGTACGCGGCCTCCGGCGACCTGCGCCCCGACGAGGCGCTCGCCGACATCGTCGGGGCGGTGCGGGCGGGCGCCGTGGTCGTCACGCCCGCGCTGTACGCGCTCTACGACCAGCGCGGCGCGCCACCGGAGTTCAGGGATCCGGTGCTCGCGGCCGTCGCGGACGGCGGCGGCTCGCTGTTCGTCTCCGGCGTGGACCCCGGCTGGGGCAACGACGTGCTGCCGCTGCTGGTCAGCGGGCTCGGCTCCACCGTCGACGCGATCCGCTGCCAGGAGATCTTCGATTACTCGACGTACGACCAGGAGGACGCGGTCCGCAACCTGATCGGCATGGGACACCCGATGGAGTACGAGCCGATGATGCTCGCCCCCTCCGTCCCGACCATGGTGTGGGGCGGGCAGATCAGGCTGATGGCCAGGGCGCTCGGCGTGGAACTCGACGAGATGCGCGAGACGTTGGACCGGCGGGCGCTCGACGCCACGGTGCGCACGCGGACCATGGGGGAGTTCGCCGCGGGCACCCAGGGCGCGGTGCGCTTCGAGGTGCAGGGCATCGTCGGGGGCGAGCCCCGCATCGTCATCGAGCACGTCACCCGCATCCACCCGTCCTGCGCGCCGGACTGGCCGACCCCGCCCGACGGCGGCGACGGCGCTCACCGCGTGATCGTCGAGGGACGCCCGCGCATCGAGGTCACGGTGGAGGCCACCGACGAGGGCGAGAACCGCTCCGCGGGCGGCAACGCCACGGCGGTGGGCCGCCTGGTGAACGCCGTCGACTGGCTCGTGGACGCCGAACCGGGCCTCTATGACGCGCTCGACGTCCCGCTGCGCCCGGCAGCGGGGCGACTGGGAAGGAAGTGACCCATGAGTGGTTCCCTGCGCATCGACATCCCCGAGGGACAGGACGCGATCCCGTACGTGTGGGGCGACATGGTCCCGGGGATAGGGGCGGCGGCATCCAACTTCTCGCTCGCGGTGTACGCCCACACGACCCTGGGCCTGCGCGAGTTCGAGGCCGCGCGGTTGCGCGTCGCCCAGATCAACGGCTGTGTGTTCTGCCTGGACTGGCGGACCGAGCGCGACGGGGAGAAGGTCGACGAGGACTTCGCGGACGCGGTGACCCAGTGGCGCACCACTGACTCCTTCGATGACCGCACGAGGCTGGCCGCGGAGTACGCCGAGCGGTACGCCCTGGACCATCACAACCTGGACGACGCGTTCTGGGCGCGGATGACCGCGCACTACAGCCAGGCCGAGATCGTCGAACTGAGCATGAGCATCGGGTCGTGGCTCGCCTTCGGCCGGCTCAATCACGTGCTCGGCCTCGACACGGTGTGCGTGCTGCCCAAACCCTGACCGCGTGCGGAACGGTGCTCGTGGGACGGAGCGGTGCTCACAGGTCGGTCGCGATGACCTTCTCGATGTTCCGTTCGGCGAGTGCCGTGATGGTGACGAACGGGTTGACGCTGGTGTTGCCGGGGATCAGGGCGCCGTCGATGACGTAGAGCCCCGGATAGCCCTGCAGGCGGCCGTAGTTGTCGGTGGCCTTGCCGAGGACCGCACCGCCCAGCGGGTGGTACGTGAGGTGGTCGCCCCAGATCTTGTACGTGCCGAAGAGGTCGGTCCGGTAGATCGTGCCCTCCTTCGCGTTGATCTTGTCGAAGATCGTCTTGGCGGCGTCGATCGACGGCTGCTTCCAGGCGGTCTGCCAGTTCAGTTCGGCCCGGTTCGCCGCGGCGTTCCAGGTGAACTCGGCGCGGTGCGGGTTCTTGGTGATCGAGAGGTAGAACGAGGCGTACGTCTCGATCCCGGTGGGCAGCGGGGCGACCTCGGCGAAGGCGCCGCCCGCGGTCCAGTTGTCGATGCCGGCCGTGGGGATGGACGACTGGAGCTTGCCGGTCGCGTCCCACATGTGGTTGGCGCGGCCGCACATGACGTTGCCGTTGTCGCCCCAGCCCTTGCCCACCTCGCCGTTGAGGCGGGGAAGTGCGCCGGTGGCCTTCAGCTTGACCAGGAGCTTGCTGGTGCCGACGCTGCCCGCGGCGAAGAAGACCTTGTCGGCGGTCACGGACTTGGTGGCGGTGGTGGTGCCTTCGGTGTCGATCTGGTCGATGGTGACCGTGTAGCCGCCACCGGCCGCCGGGGTGACCGAAGTGACCCTGTGCAGCGGTGAGACGGTGACGCGCCCGGTCGCCCTGGCGCGGGCGAGATAGGTCTGCTGCAGGGACTTCTTGCCGTAGTTGTTGCCGTAGAGGATCTCGCCCGCCAGCGCCGACTTGGGGACGGTGCCCGCCTGCTCCTTCGCCATGTAGTCCCAGTCGTACACGTCGGGCACGAAGACGAACCCGAAGCCGGAGCGCTGTGCGTGCTTGCGGCCGACACGCGCGTACTGGTAGCACTCGGCGGTCTCGAACCAGGCGGGATCGATGGTGTTCACGCCCAGCCCCGCGTTGGCACGCGGGTAGTAGGTGCCGTACATCTCGCCCGCGTCGACCGTGGGCAGCACGGCGCCGAAGTTCTCGCGCTTGGGCGTGACCGCCATGCCGCCGTTGACCAGCGAGCCGCCGCCGACGCCGCGGCCCTGGTAGACGGTGATGCCGCCGAACTCCTCGGCGTCCAGGATCCCGGTGTGGCGCGGGACGTTCTTGTCGAGCGGGAACCCGAGGAAGTTGCTGATGGGCTGCTTGGTCTTGGTGCGGAGCCAGTAGGAACGGATGTCCGGGCTCGTGGTGTTGGCGAAGATCTTGCCGTCGGAGCCCGGGGTGTCCCAGGCCTTGCCCATCTCGATCATGTGGACGTCGACGCCCGCCTCGGCGAGCCGCAGGGCGGCGACGGAGCCGCCGTACCCGGAGCCGATCACCAGGGCGGGGACGGCGGCGCCGTCGGCGATGGGGTCCGCCGAGGCCGCCGCGAGCTCCCTGGCGTGTGCCTGGGTGGCGTGTCCCGCGAGGGCGACGGCGCCAAGAATAGAACTCGTTCCTGCGACAAATCTTCGACGTGACAGGCCGTCAGAAGCAGGGCTACGCTTGGGTGTAGTGCTCATGTGACCTTCCTCACTCTTGGCTGAATCGAAACGAGTTCTACTGCGCGCCGCGTGGGAAGTCACGCCATACCAAAAAGTAACTTCTGTCCGATCCTGCACCCCTCGTGGTGGCCGGTCACACCGCCGGGAGCACAACCATGGTGCTCCGCCATATACGCCACTGATCTGCGGTTTCCTACCTTGTGCCGGTACGGAAGCGTCCCCGCAGAACTCCTGGAAGTGGTGCACATGGCCTCGCAAGGAACCGCTCCGCCCGCCCGCGCCGGAATCGTCCGCATCGTGGCCGCGAGCCTCGTCGGCACCACCATCGAGTGGTACGACTTCTTCCTCTACGGCTCGGCCGCCGCGCTGGTCTTCAACAGCCTCTTCTTCCCGTCGAGCGACCCCCTGGTCGGCACGCTGCTCTCCTTCCTCACCTACGCGGTGGGCTTCGCGGCACGCCCCCTGGGCGGAGTCGTCTTCGGGCATTACGGCGACCGGATGGGCCGCAAGAAGCTGCTCGTCATCAGCCTGCTGATGATGGGCGGCGCCACCTTCGCGATGGGCCTCCTCCCCACCCACGCGACCATCGGCGTCGGCGCACCCGTCCTGCTCACCGTGTTGCGCCTGGTCCAGGGCTTCGCCCTCGGCGGCGAATGGGGCGGCGCCGTCCTGCTGGTCTCCGAGCACGGCGGCGACAAGAGCCGCGGCTTCTGGGCCTCCTGGCCCCAGGCGGGCGCCCCCGGCGGCAACCTGCTGGCCACCGGCGTCCTCGCGCTCCTCGCCGCCGTCCAGTCCGAGGAGGCCTTCCTCGCCTGGGGCTGGCGCGTGCCGTTCCTGCTCTCCGGGGTGCTCGTGATGATCGGCCTGTGGATCCGCATCTCCGTCACCGAGTCACCCGTCTTCCTGGAGGCCCGGCGCGAGGCCGAGGCGGCCGCGGCTGCCGAAGGGGCCGAGGAGCAGCCGCCCGTTGTCGAGGTGTTCCGCAAGAGCTGGCGCGAAGTGCTCACCGCGATCGGTACCCGGTTCGGCGAGAACATCTCCTACTACATCCTCACGGCCTTCGTCCTCGTCTACGTCACGGTGCACCTCGACCTGCCCAAGAGTGACGCGCTCAACGCGGTGCTCATCGGGTCCGCGTTCCACTTCGTCACCATCCCGCTGTGGGGCGCCCTCTCCGACCGCATGGGACGTCGCCCGGTCACCCTCATCGGCGCGCTCGGCATGGCGGGCTGGGCCTTCGCCTTCTTCGCGCTCGTCGACTCCCGCTCCTTCCCGGTCATTTCGCTCGCGGTCACCGTCGGGCTGCTCTTCCACGGTGCGATGTACGGGCCGCAGGCCGCGTTCATCTCCGAGCTCTTCGACACCAAGGTCCGCTACTCGGGCGCCTCGATGGGCTCTCAGCTCGCGTCCATCATCGGCGGGGCGCTCGCCCCGATCATCGCCGTGGAGCTGCTCAAGGACTACGACTCCGCGCTCCCCGTCGCCCTCTACATGAGCGCGGCCGCCGTCGTCACCGCCGTCACCGTGCACTTCGCCAGGGAGACCAGGGGACGCGACCTGACGGCGGACGAGACCGCGGCGCCCGCACCCCACCCGGCACCGGAACGCGAAGGCTCCGTCCCCCTCGGCGGCTGACCCCGCGCCCCGCGACGGCCCGTACCGGATCCCGCGCAGGCCATCGACCGCACCCATCCCGCCGGGAGACCATCGCCCCATGCTCCCCACCACCAAGGGCGCGGGCCACGCCGAACCCCAGGCGGGCCTGCGCAGCCTGCTCGACCTGCTGGACCGGGGCGCGCCCGCCGAGGACTTCGCGCGCCCCGCGGCCCGCGCCCGTGAGGCCGGCGCCACCGCCGACGGCCTCACCGCCCTCGACGAGGCCACCGACGTCGCGCTGCGCATCCACCGCACCCTCGGCACGCACCGCCGCCGCGAGGCCGAACTCACCGCCCTGTTCGACACCGCGAGCGACCTGGCCGCGCTGCGCGACCCGGACGCCGTGCTGCGCGCCATCGTGCGCCGCGCCAAACTGCTCCTCGGCACCGACGTCACGTACCTCTCGCTCAACGACGAGACCGCGGGCGACACCTACATGCGGGTGACGGACGGCAGCATCGCGGCCGCCTTCCAGCAGCTGCGGCTCGGCATGGGGGAGGGGCTCGGCGGCCTCGTCGCGCAGACCGCACGGCCCTACGTCACCGGTGACTACCAGCAGGACCCCCGCTTCCACCACACCGACGCCATCGACAGCGCCGTCCTCCAGGAGGGGCTCCGGGCGATCCTCGGCGTGCCGCTGCGCCTCGGCTCGCGCGTCATCGGGGTGCTGTACGCCGCCGACCGCGCGGCCCGCGAGTTCGCGACCGAAGAGATCGTGCTGCTCTCCTCCCTCGCCGACCACGCCGCCATCGCCATCGACGGCGCCCGCCTGCTGGAGGAGACCCGGGCCGCGCTCGTCGACCTCAACGCCGCCACCGAGACCATCCGCGCGCACAGCAGGGCCATGCGCCGCGCCGAGCAGGCCCACGACCAGCTCACCGATCTCGTGCTGCGCGGCGGCGGCGCCGACGAGGTCGCCGAC
>NZ_LIPN01000224.1 GCF_001418325.1 Streptomyces atriruber
GCCCAGCCGCCACCCGCTGAACTCCACCGTCCCGCGCCCCCCATCACCCCCGTTCGTCGCGCTCATGAAGAAGCCCACGTCCTGCGCAGCCGCCGCCCCCGGCACCGGCACCGTCGCCACCGTCCGCCACGTCGCGCCCTCGTCCGTCGAGCACGAGCCCGTGCAGGTGGTGCCCGTGCGGGAGAGCCTGAGCAGCACGGGCGCCGAGATGCCCGTGATGCGCTTGTACGTGTCCAGCGTGCCGTCGCCGTTCGTGTCGTACGAGAGCACGACCCCGTTGGCGGGAGTCACCGCCAGGTCCACGAACCCCGACGACAGCGGCTTCGCCAGCGAGTTGCGGGCGATCAGACCCGCCCGGGCCCACGGCCCCGTCACCGCCTGCTTGTCGACCCGCACCGTCACCGACACGCCGTCCCCCAGCGCCCCCTCCCGATACAGCGCCCCGAACTCGGCCGTGCCCTTCCACAGATCGGCGCCACCCCCGTCGATCGCGTACCGCCCCTCCAACTGCCCGAACACCGCCGCATTGTTCGTGTACGACCGCCACGCGTCGTCCACCGGCCCGGCCTCGAACAGCACACCCTCATGAACGGAGCGGACCCGCCGCTCACCCGAGGGCCCGTACCGCACAGCGATTTCGTACGGAAGCGGTCGCAACGGCCGGTCCAAGGGGGAGGCGGGAGCCGAGGCCCGCCACGTCACCTCCCCCGTCCCCGCGGGCGCCACCCGCGGCAGGGACACCGGCCCCGTCGGCTCTGCCTCGATCCCGGTCAACGCGAAGTCGACCCGCCCCGTGGCACGCAGCCCGTTGACGTTGCGGAAGGAGGCCGTCAGGCGGGCGTGGCCCGCGGGCGGGACGGCGGGCGGGTCCGCGGTGACCTCCAGGGTGCCCTGGTAGGGCGCACGGGCCAGGACGTCCCGGACCCGGGAGGCGATCCGATGGGGCGTACCGGCGGGCGGCCGCAGCGGATAGTCCTTGCGCTCCCGCGTCCACTTCTCCTCGAACGCGAACCAGTCCACGGCCTTCGGCGTCCGCCCGGCCGCCAGCGCGTCGGCCAGCTCGTCGAGCCACTTCTGCCACCGGGGGACGTACAAGTCGCCCGTCAGGCCGTGCCATTCGCGGTTTCCGTAGTCGTGCAGCCGCCCCGCGTCGGCCGTGGCGCGCTCGCCCCACACGGTGATCAGTACCTTGGCGGTCCGCTCGAACTCGGCTCGTTCCGTCTCGCTCGTCCCCATGCGGCGGGCCGCCTCGATCCAGGGGCCGAGGAGGAACGCCGAGTGGGTGCCCGTCACGTCGTCCGAGAGCCGCATCAGGCGCAGCCACAGCGCGGCCAGCGTGCCGAAGGTCTGCCGGTCCTTGCGTTCGTACGCGGCCCGCAGCTGCGGCAGGAGCTGACGGCTGCGGTGGGCGAGGGCCTGCCGGGCGACGTCGACCAGGTCGTGGCGGTAGGCGGCGCTGCCCCGCAGCGTCCCGGCCACGCCGAGGAGCCCGGTGAGCGCGGCGTCGAACCGCCCGGGATCGTAGGTGAGCGCACGCGGCGCGTACTCCGCGGCGCGCGCCGCCGCGAGGTCGGGGCGCGCGGCGAAGAGCGAGTCGTGCGCGTCGCTGCGTTCGACGGCGGTGTGCTGGTAGGCGGTGTCGTTGAGGGCCCGCCAGGCGGCGCGCGCGTCACGGTCGCGCCCGCCGTACCGGAAGTCGGCGTAGGAGGAGAACCAGGCGGGCCGGTCCACCGGCTCCCTCGTCCAGGCCAGCTCGGAGAAGAGCTCGAAGGCGGCGGGGTCGCGGTCGGTGGCCTCCGGCATGAACGCGGTGCCGGTCAGCGCGCTGCCCGCCTTGTCGCGCCAGGCGAAGAACCGCTCGTTCCAGAGGTGGGTGCGGGCCCCGATCGTCGTGCGCCCGCCGAAGTTGGGGATGGTCCCGAAGGCGTACGGGGTGCCGCCCCAGTCCTTCTCCCGGTCCGGCGCCTTCGCGTACCGGTCGGAGACGCCGTCGACGATCAGCATCCGCTTCTTGTCGACGGCGTCGAGCAGCGCGGGCAACGGGTTGGCCTCCCAGCCGAGGATCACCCAGGTGGCGCCGGGCCGCGCCTTCTGCAGGGCGGCCTCCACGCCGCGGGCGGCCGCGGGCACGGGCACGTCGCCCGCGGTGCCGCCCTCGTGCAGCAGGTCCATCTTGAAGAGGTCGGCGGGGCCGAAGAGCTGTTCCTGGTGGCGGTAGAAGGAGGCGGCGACCTCGGCGAACGCCGAGGTGCGGGGATCGAGCCAGTCGGGCCGCTCGAACCCGTGCCAGACGCCCTGCGGGACGACGCGCGCGTCGCCGCCGTTGCGCTCGACGAACCCGTCGGGCACATGGCCGTAGTAGCCGGGGAAGGCGGGCGCGATACCGAGCTCACGCAGCCGCCGCACGATGCGCTGCCCCAAGGCGACCCGATCGTCGATCAGCCGGTCGGAGAGCGGTCCGCCATACCCGGAGAGGTTCTGCAGCAGCCACCAGGGCTGGTGCGAGGGGGCGGGCAGCCAGGCCCTGGCCTCCGCGTCGGAGTAGCCGAACTCCGTCAGCACCCGCCGGTACACCGCTTCGGCGCCCGCGATCACCAGCACCTCGTTGCACCCGTGCAGGGCGAGGACGTCGATCATCCGCTCCCAGTACGTCCAGTCGGCGTACGGCGCGGTGTACCCGTCGTTGGTGTCGTTCAGGGCGAACCGGTGGGGGAGCGAGGTGGACCGCTCCAGCGGCCGGGCCGGTGCGGGCAGCCTGCGCGGCAGGTCCAACTGGCTGCCGTTCCAGGTGATGTGGGCCCCGCAGACGTACTTCAGATACCAGTGGACGCCGGTGAGCAGCACGGCCGGCGTCGTGCCGGACACCTCGATCCGGCCGGTGCTGCCGGTGACCCTGAAGCGGTCCTCGCGGCCGCGCGCGGGGAGGAGTCTGAGCCGGAACTGTTCCGCGTGATGCGGCAGGAGTCTGTTGAGCGCGGAGCGCGCGGAATCCGTATCGAAGGCGGGGCCCGCGGCGGGCCCGGTGGGTCCGGCGGGCCCGTCGGCGGCGTGGGCCGACAGCGGTACGCCGCCGACGGCTGCGCCGAGGCCGAGGGCCCCCGCGGTGCCGAGCACGGTGCGTCGGGACGGTTCGGACATGTGTACCCCCTGGGGTGACGGCTGCGGCGCACGGTATCCGCGCGGCCGACCCTCCTCAACGGTGCATACGAGACAGGCGAGTTCGGCTCGTCGGAAGAGGCTTGGTGGGACGGTGAAGACGGTGCGGGCAGCGCGGAGCGCGCTTTCGGGCATGGCTGTGGGAGCCCTGATGATGGTCATGGGATGCGGCTCGGGGGGTGACGACACACCACGCACGGCGAGCGGCAGCCTTGAGCAGCTGGCGGCCGAGGCGGGCTGCCGGCCGGACGTCCAGACGGACGCGGCCGAACTGCGCCAGGCCACCTGTGAGAACGGTGCCCGGCGCTACGTGCTCGTAACCTTTACAAACGCCCGTGGCCAGGCCGAATGGCTCGACGAGGCGAACGACTACGGGGGTACGTACCTCGTCGGCAAAAGCAGCTGGGTGGCGGTCGGCGGCGCCGCCGACATCGCGGCGCTGCACGACCGCCTCGGCGGAACCGTGGTGGCCGCCGCCGAGGGGAGGCACGGCGGCGGCCACCACGGCCATCACTAGGGCTGTTTCGGCCGGGCGGCGCCGTCAGGTGCAGCGCTGCCCGGAGTTGACGCACTTCGCGACGCGCCGCATCAGCCGCTCGTCGAAGACGTTGATGAAGTCGCCGTGGTCGGTGACGGGCTTGTGCAGCTGCTCGGGGAACGAGTCGACGGCGAAGCCGGGGCCCGGCGGCACGTCGTACACGATGCGCTGCACCAGCTGGGGGACGGCCCGGAAGCCGCGCGGGCAGGCACCGCTCCGCGGGTCCGCGAAGGCGACATGGGTGCGGTGGTTGGCGCTGTCGGTGTTCTGGCCGTCCCAGCAGCTCTGGAAGTTGAACGTCCGGACGACCTTGCTGCCCTCGGGGCAGATCGGATACTTGTCCTTCAGCTGCCGGTTCTCGAATCCGGTGCAGCTCCACGACGCGTTGGCGTTGGCGTCGCCGTTCGTGAACGCCTTGGCGTCACCCGTGATGATGCGCAGGAAGCGCGGCATCGCGACGACCTTGCTCACCGGGTTTCCGGCGAACTTCAGCGACACGGAAGCCGGTGTCTGGATCTCGCCGACGTTCTGGTCCTTGCCGCCGCCGTCGGCCTGGGCGTCGTCCTCGTCCTGTCCGTTCTGCAGCCGCAGGACGGGCCAGTAGTACGTCGACCTGTCGCCCTGGTTGCGGCAGCTGGTCCGCCCGTTCGCGAGGTCGTCGTCGCTGGAGAAGGCGTCCGTCGCCTGGTTTCCCACGTAGTCGTGCATGTGGTGGGCGCCATTGCTCACGCCGGGCGCGACGATGACGTTGTCCGGATTGAACTTCCCGTTCTCGTTGCGCCCGCACTTCGTGGTGAAGGTGCCGCGTGAGGCGTTGCGGCCGTTGCGGGGGCGGTTGACGTTGGGCCGGACGGACTGGATCTCGACGAAGTCACCGGCCTCGGGCCCGTTGCCGGACCGCCCCTGCTCATTGCCCTGCCCTTGGTCATCGGCCTGCTCTTGGCCATCGCCCTGCTCTTGGTCATCGGCCTGCTCTTGGTCATCGGCGCGCAGCGTGCAGGGCGCCATGCTGTCGAGTCCCTCGGGCCTGGCACCCGCCTGGTCCAGGGTGTCCGCGATGCCGTCGAGGGTGTCCCGGCGCTTTCCTTCAAGCGGCTGGAGGAGGGACTCCTTGTCCCGCGTCCGCTCGAACTGCCCGTACGCCTGAGTGATCTGGCCGTCCAGGTCGGCGAGCTGCCGGTCCACGTCGCCGCGCGCGGCATCCGGCACCTCGGGCAACTGATTGCCGACGTCCGGACAGCTGATGGTCGACACCTGTTGTCCGGCGCTCTGCGGGGGAGGCTGCTGATCCGTGCCTTCTTCGGCGTTGGCGTAGACGTTCACGGCGATCAGGCCGCCGCCGCCCATGATTACCGCCGCGGACGCGGCGACCATGCGCCGCGCCAGCCTTGATCGTTTTCGTGAGGTACGTCCCATGGGGCTACATACGCATCAGTGAACCGATGCGTTCAGATGCCCCCGTACGTCTCTAGCGGCCCTGGTCCAGATAGGCGAGGACCGCGAGGACCCGGCGGTTGTCGTCGTCGGAGACCGCCAGATCCAGCTTTCCGAAGATGTTGGACGTGTGCTTCGCGATGGCCCGCTCGGTGACGACGAGCTGCGCCGCGATGGCCGCGTTCGACCGGCCTTGCGCCATGAGTTCGAGCACCTCGCGCTCGCGCGGCGTGAGCGCGCCGAGCGGCTCGTCGGCGGCGGACCGCCGGGATAGGAGCTGCTGGATGACCTGCGGGTCCATCGCGGTGCCGCCGGCCGCGACCCGGCGCACGGCGTCGATGAACTGCGCGGCGTCGAAGACCCGGTCCTTGAGGAGATAGCCGACGCCGCCGTTCCCGTCGGCGAGGAGCTCGCGCGCGTACAGCTGCTCCACGTGCTGCGAGAGGACCAGGACCGGCAGGCCGGGCCGGGTCCGCCGGGCGGCGAGCGCGCACTGCAGGCCCTCGTCCGTGTGGGACGGCGGCAGCCGGACGTCGACCACGGCGACGTCCGGCTCCAACTCCGCGAGGGCCTTGGTCAGTTCGGGCCCGCTCTCCACGGCCGCCGCGATCTCGAAGTCGAACGCCTCCAGCATCCGCACCAGGCCGTCGCGCAGCAGGAAGAGGTCTTCGGCTAGGACAACACGCAAGGGATCTCCATGGTCACCATGGTCGGGCCGCCCGCGGGACTGCTGACGGCCAGTACGCCGTCGAATGTACCGAGTCGGCGTTCGATGCCGCTCAGCCCGGAGCCCGCACCGGTGACCGCTCCGCCCTTGCCGTTGTCGGTGACGGCGATGCGCAGCATGCCGTCGGCGTGGTGCATGTCCACCCAGATGCGGTCGGCGCCCGAGTGCTTGACCGCGTTGGTCAGGGACTCGCTCACCGCGAAGTACGCGGCCGACTCGACCGGCGCCTCGGCCCGTCCCGGCAGCTCCACGTCGACCTCGGTGGTCATCGGCAGGCGCAGCGCGAGGGCCTTCACGGCGTCGCCGAGACCGCGCTCGGCGAGGACCGGCGGATGGATGCCCCGGACCAGGTCGCGCAGCTCGGTCAGCGCCTCGCCGGAGTTCTGCCGGGCCTTGCCGATCAGCTCCTTGGCCTTCGCGGGATCGGTCTCGATCATCGCCTCGATGGTGCCGAGATCCATGCCCATGGCGACCAGCCGGGCCTGCGCGCCGTCGTGCAGATCGCGCTCGATGCGGCGCAGCTCGGCGGCCGAGTTGTCGACGGCGTCGTGCCGGGTCTCGGTCAGCCGGTCCACCCGTTGCGCCAGCTCGCGCTCGCGCATGCGCGCGGTGGGGAAGAGGCAGGCACGGGCGAGAAGGAAGTGGCCGCGTACGAGGGAGGGGTTGACGAAGAGGGCGAGGGCGAAGAAGCCCATGCCGAGCAGCGCCGCCTGATTGGCGGTGGACTGCGAGGTGACGTGGATGAAGGCGAACCACTCGCCGCCGCCCGCGTCGTGGATGGGTTCCCACACGCCGAGGGCGAGCACCCAGCCGTACACCATGTAGAGCATGAGGGCGGGGGCGAAGACCGCGACGATCGGCGCCGCGGTCATGTTGACCAGCAGCCACTGCAGGTCGCGCCAGGTCGCCGGGTCCTTCAGCATCAGCGAGCAGCGCTCCACCTGCCCGGTGACGCCGGTGCGCAGGTCGGCGGGGAAGGGGCGGTAGGCGGCCGGGACGGTCACGCCGGACCACGCGCCGGCCAGGCCGCGGTAGGCGTTGGCGTACTTGCGCAGGCCCGTGAGGACCACAGGTGTGGTGAAGACGCCGATGCCCACCAGGATCAACGCGATCGAGACGACGGAGAACACGAAGAGGACGATCGAACCCACCAGCGCGAAGATCGTGAGGTAGAGGCCGCGCACCCCCGCGACCACCGCGTCCCTGAGCCTCTTCATGGTCATCAATCCCTCTCGTCAAACCGTGGGCCGGGCGCGTTCGGTGCGTCCGGCACCGTCACATTTTCGCCGGTGCGGAGGGGGCGGGTCATGGGGTCCCCCACCCGGGCGGGGGTGTACCTGAGGACACCCTCCGTCCTCGCCCTGTGCTTCGGCGGGAGGGGGCTTCGGCGGCTGGGGCGCGAGCCCCGCGATTTCTAGCGTGAGTCACGTCTTATCCGACGCATACTCACGCAGACTTGATGGGGGCGAAGCGCCATGAGGCGGAACCTCGCGGCACGACTCGGTGTGTGGAGCGCACACCACCGGAAGGCGGCCATCTTCGGCTGGCTGGTCTTCGTGGTCCTGGCCACGGTCATCGGCGGGGCCACCGGCACGGTCACCGCCTCCGACGAAGAGATGGGGGTCGGCGACTCGGGCCGGGCCGCCGAGATCCTGAAGGACGCGGACATCGACGAGCCCGCCGGCGAGCTCGTCATGGTCACCGCACGCACCGCCGACGGATGGCGGGACGCGGCCGACGACCTCGCGAAGGCCCTGACCGCGACCGGCGACGTCCGCGGCCTCAAGGCGCCGCTGCCCTCCGAGGACGGGAAGCACGCGCTGCTGCGCTTCGAGATCAAGGGCCCGTCGGACGAGGCGGCCGACCGCGTCCAGCCGGTGCTCGATGCCGTGGCGAAGGCCCAGGAGGACGGCGCGGCCGGGGGGATCTCCATCCACCAGTTCGGCGACGCGAGCTCCGAGAAGGAGCTGTCCGACCTGCTCGCCGACGACTTGAAGAAGGCCGAGTTCACCGCGGTGCCGCTCGCGCTCGGCATCCTCCTGATCGCCTTCGGGGCCGTGGTCGCCGCGCTGCTCCCGGTGGGGCTCGCGCTCACCGCGTGCGTGGCGGCGTTCGGGCTGCTCTCCCTGGCCAGCCACCAGTTGCACCTGTTCGAGACGACGTACTCCGTGATGTTCCTGATGGGCCTCGCGGTCGGCGTCGACTACTGCCTCTTCTACCTGCGCCGCGAACGGGACGAGCGTGCGGCGGGATGGGACGCGGAGACGGCCCTGCGGATCGCGGCGGCCACCAGCGGTCGCGCCGTCCTGGTCTCCGGCCTGACCGTGATGGTCGCGATGGCGGGCATGTTCCTGTCCGGGCTGCTGCTCTTCAAGGGCTTCGCCGTCGCCACGATCCTCGTGGTGTGCGTGGCGATGCTCGGCTCGGTCACCGTCCTGCCCGCGCTGCTCGCCGGGCTCGGAGACCGGATCGACGCGGGCCGCATCCCCTTCCTGAACCGCCGCGCCAAGAAGGGCGCGGCCAAGAAGGGAGCGCACGCCGGCGGTGGCATGGCGGGCAAGATCCTGCGGCCCGTCCTCGCCCGCCCCAAGTTCTTCGCCGTCGGCGCGGCCGTCCTGCTGCTCGCCCTCGCCGCGCCCGCGCTCGGCATGAAGACCGAACAGCTCGGCCTGGAGAAGCAGTTCGGCTCCGACGCGCCGCTGTCCGTCGCGTACGAGAAGATCACCGAGGAGTTCCCTGGCGGGCCCGCCCCGGCCCGCGTGGTCGTCAAGGCCGACGACATCGGCGCGCAGCCCGTGCGGGCCGCACTCGACTCGCTGACGCGCAAGGCCGGTGAAGGCGCCGAGCTCACCGTCCACAAGGCGGCGGGCGTCGCCGAGATCGCGGTCCCGCTGCCGGGCGACGGCACCGACGCCGAGGCGAAGAAGGCCCTGCACGAACTGCGGGACGACACGGTTCCCGCGGCCTTCGACGGCATGGACGTCCAGGCGTACGTGGGCGGGGACCTGGCCTCCTCCGAGGACTTCGGCGATCAGCTGGGCAAGGGCATCGTGCCGGTCTTCGCCTTCATCACCGCGGTGACGTTCCTCCTGATGCTCCTCAGCTTCCGCTCGACGGTGATCGCGGTGACGTCGATCGCGCTCAACCTGCTGTCGGTGGGCGCCGCCTACGGCGTCATGACCGCCGTCTTCCAGCACGGCTGGGGCGCGGAGCTGATCGGCTCGGAGAAGGTCGGCGCGATCGAGAACTGGATGCCGCTGTTCGTCCTCGTCGTCCTCTTCGGCCTCTCCATGGACTACCACGTGTTCGTGGTCTCCCGGATCCGCGAGTCCCGCGACCGGGGCATGGACAACCGCTCGGCGATCCGCGAGGGCATCACGCGCACGGCGGGCGCCGTCACGGGCGCGGCCGTGATCATGGTGGCGGTCTTCGCGGTGTTCGGCACGCTGTCCATGCAGGACATGCAGCAGATGGGCGTGGGCCTGGGCGTGGCGGTCCTGTTGGACGCGACGCTGGTCCGCATGATCCTGCTGCCGTCCCTGATGACCCTCCTGGGCGAGCGCAACTGGCACACGCCGCGGTACCTGCGGTGGCTGCCGAGGATCTCCCACGAGGAGGAGGGCCCCGCCGCCCCGCCGCAGGGCAGGCCGTACAACACCCCGGTGCCCAGCGGGCGTTGACGGCACACCCTCGTACGCACCCATCCGTACAGTGACGTGGCCCCGGCGCGCGGTCAGCGCCGGGGCCACGTCGTGCCGTGCGTGTCACCTCACAGGCCGAGCGCCTTGGCCTCCTTCTCGGGGGCGAGCCCGACGACCGGCCGGTCCGGGCGCTGAGGCGCCGTGCCGCCGATGGACCGCAGCCACTCCCACGTGTCGCGCACCGTCTCGGCGGCGGGCCGGGTCCTGAGCCCCGTCGCGATCGCCTTCTCCGACGACGTCCGGTGCATCGTGTCGTGCAGCTCGCCCGGAGCCAGCCACACCGGCAGCTCCATCCACTGCTCGATGCCCGCGTCGAGCACCGCCTGCGGCTCGGTCCAGCGCAGCGTCGCGGTCGACTCCGTCACCTCGGCGCAGGCGTCGAGGAGTTCGCCCATCGTGATCCGCCCCATGGGGCTGACCAGGTTGTACGGGCCGTGCAGCCCGGCGGCGGCCGCGTCCAGGACCCATTCGGCGAGGTCCCGCACGTCGACGTACTGGATGTCGAGGTCCCGGGGCCCGGGGGCCAGCACGGTCCCGCCGCGCTCCATCCGGTTCAGCCACCACGGCAGCCGCCCGATGTTCTCCCACGGCCCGAGGATCAGCCCGGCCCGCGCGAGCAGCGTCCGCTCGGCCCCGAACCCGGCTATCGCGGCGAGCTCCCCGCCCCGCTTGTCCTCCGCGTACGCCGACGCGTCCGCGTCCGGATCGCCGTCCACCACGGGGAAGTTCTCGTCGGAGCCGGCCTCGCCCGGGTAGCGGTACACGGAGGCGCTGGAGACGTACACGTACCGCCCGGCGCGCCCGGCGAGCAGCCGGGCCGAATCCCGCACCACCCGCGGCGCGGCCGACCAGGTGTCGACGACCACGTCCCACTCGCCGTCGGCGAGCCCGTCGAGGCCGCCCTCGGCGGTGCGGTCGCCGTGGACGGCACGTGTCCCGGCGGGCGCCGCGTGGTGACCGCGGTGGAAGACGGTCACCTCCCAGCCCCGGGCGAGCGCCGCCTCGGTGACCGCACGTCCCACGAACTCGGTCCCACCCAGCATCAGAAGTCTCATGCCGGTGACTCTGCCCCGACGACCCGCGCCCTGTGAACCGGATTCTGCTCGGGGCAGAGCCGGGAACCGCTGGTCAGCGGGGAGTCGGCGGCGCGTACTTGTAGCCGACCCGGCGCACGGTCTGGATCGTCCTGCGGTGCTCGGCGCCCAGCTTGCGGCGCAGCCGCGCGATGTGGACGTCGACGGTGCGGCCGTCGCCCACGTGTCCGTACCCCCACACCGTGGTCACCAACTGGTCGCGGGTGTGCACCCGGTGGGGGTGCGCGACGAGGTGGGCGAGGAGTTCGAACTCCAGGTACGTGAGGTCGAGGACGCGCCCGTCGACCTCGGCGGCGCGCTGCACGGTGTCGATCCTGATCGGTCCCTGGGCGGGCGCGGGCGGCGCCTCGGGCAGTACGGAGTCGGCGGCCGCGGTCACGGGGTCCTGGCCGGCCGGTACGAGGACGAGGTAGCCGACCATCGGCGGCTGTCCCGGCAGGGTCGGCAGGGTGTGCTGCGGCGCGGGCAGCCAGGTGGCGCCCGGCGGCAGGAAGTCGGTGATGTGCACCACCTCGTCGGGATCGACGGCCCGCAGGCGGCCCCGGCCCGTGAGCGGGGCAGAGGCGAGGGCGGTGGGGGCGGAGGCGGTGAAGGAACGGGAATTCGCCATGGTGAGGTCAGCTCTTTCGCGCGAAGAAGGAGTCGTCGAGAACGAGACGTACGTCGTGCGCGTCAGGCGAAGGCCGGGTGAACGGCTTTAGAGGGCCCGCGCGTTCGTCGCGCGGCAACACACCCGGTCGAAGTCGTGATGCTGACGGGAGGGCCAGAAAGGCTCGAGGTCATGACGACCCGTCGCGGTGTTCTGGTGGCTGCCCATGGCTCCATTGAATCAGATGAAGTCAGGGTCGCCCACCGTAATCGGCGGGCGACCCTTCGGTGACGGGTGGGGATCAGACCTGTCCGGCCTTCTCCAGCGCGGTGCAGCACGTGTCGACGAGCAGCCGCGTCACGACGTACGGGTCGACGTTCGCGTTCGGGCGGCGGTCCTCGATGTAGCCCTTCTGCTCGACCTCGACCTGCCACGGGATGCGGACCGAGGCGCCGCGGTCGGAGACGCCGTACTTGTACTCGTCCCAGGGCGCGGTCTCGTGGAGACCGGTGAGGCGGTCGTCGATGCCCGCGCCGTAGTTCTTGACGTGGTCCATCGGCTTCGAGCCCTCGCCGAGGGACTCGCAGGCGGTGATGATCGGGGCGTAGCCCTCGCGCATCGCCTTGGTGGAGAAGTTGGTGTGCGCGCCCGCGCCGTTCCAGTCGCCCTTGACCGGCTTGGGGTCGAGGGTCGCGGAGACCTTGAAGTCCTCGGCGGTGCGGTAGAGCAGCCAGCGGGCGACCCACAGCTGGTCGGAGACCTCCAGCGGGGCGAGCGGCCCGACCTGGAACTCCCACTGGCCGGGCATGACCTCGGCGTTGATGCCGGAGATGCCGAGGCCGGCCTTCAGACAGTTCTCCAGGTGCGCCTCGACGACGTCACGGCCGAAGATCTCGTCCGAGCCCACGCCGCAGTAGTAGCCGCCCTGTGCGGCGGGGAAGCCGCCGACGGGGAAGCCGAGCGGGCGGTCGCCCTCGAAGAACGTGTACTCCTGCTCGATGCCGAAGATGGGCTCCTGCGCGGCGAAGCGGCCCGCGACCTCGGCCAGTTCGGCGCGGGTGTTGGACTCGTGCGGCGTCATGTCCGTGTTGAGGACCTCGCACAGGACGAGGACGTCCGCGCCGCCGCGGATCGGGTCCGGGCAGGTGAAGACCGGCTTGAGCACGCGGTCCGAGGCGTGGCCCTTGGCCTGGTTCGTGCTGGATCCGTCGAAGCCCCAGAGCGGCAGCTCGGCGCCCTTCGCGTCGTCCGCAAGGATCTTCGTCTTGGAACGGAGCTTGGCGGTCGGCGCGGTGCCGTCGATCCAGATGTACTCAGCCTTGAAGGTCACGGGGCCTCATCCTCATAACGCTCGGTACGGCGCAGAACGTGCGGGTGCTGCGGTGCCGTGGTGATGAGCAGAAGAGTGGCAACCGGCGATTTCCCGACCGTTGCTCGTATGTGAACCCCGTGTTACCTGGGGCGAGTGTGGCTCACCTCACGACAAGTGTCGCGCGGGGGGTCATTTGATGACCGCGTTGGCGGCCGCTATCGCCAGTCCGATCGCCGCGTCGGCGCCGCCGATCAGCACGGCCGAGCGCCGTCGGTAGCCGACGCGCACCGCGGCCACCGTGCCCCAGGCGAAGAGGAGCGCGGCGTTCAGGAGCAGCCCGCCGTAGGTGACGCGGATCTCCGGCCAGTCGAGGGCGCCGGCCAGGATCAGCAGCAGCACGGTCGGCCAGCAGGCGATGATCACCGGCCACTCGTCGACGAGCGCCCAGGCCAGCTGCCGCCAGCGGTGGGTGCCCCGGCCCGGCCGGTGCGTCGACATGTGGTGCGCGTAGCCGTGCGCGAGGGCGGCCGTGCCCGCGGTCACCATGACCCAGGCCGCGTCGTAGTAGGGCGTGTAGGCGTCGCCCTGCGACTGCAGCGCCGCGAGCAGCGCGCTCGCGAGGACCGTTCCGTATACACCCCCGAACATCCAGCTCCGCACGGCGCCTCCTCTCCGCGTGCCGGATCCTGCGTCCGGTCGACGGCGTGTGGAGCACCCCACGCTAGGCAGGCATATGTAACGGTTTGCCGGACTTCGGCCATCGGTCGACGGTCGACTGCGCGCTGCCCGGCCGGTGTCCTCAGCGCGACAGCGCGTCCCGCACCGCCTCCTCCGTGCGCGCCACGACCGCCGTGCCGTCGTCCGCCGTGATGATCGGGCGCTGGATCAGCTTGGGGTGGTCGGCGAGTGCCTTGATCCAGCGGTCGCGGCCCGAGGCGTCGCGGGGCCAGGCCTCGCGGTCCTTGAGGTCCAGGTCCCTGGCGGCCTGCTCCTGGGTCCTCGTGATGTCCCAGGGTTCGAGGCCGAGGCGGTCGAGGACGGTGCGGATCTCGTCCTCGGTGGGGACGTCGTCGAGGTAGCGGCGCACGGTGTAGTCGGCGCCCTCCGCGTCGAGCAGCGTCAGTGCGCCGCGGCACTTCGAACAGGCGGGGTTGATCCAGATCTCCATGCCCACACGCTACCTGCGAACCACCCGTCCCAGGCCGCGCGGCAGTCTTCTGTTCGATTACCTCAAAGGCCTTCTGGCCAGCGGCGATTGTCAGTGCCTGGCAGTAGAATCACAGTAGTGTTCGAGGGCGCCCGACGGGGGGTCCTGACCGCGACAGGAGGATGCCAGTGCCCGCTGCCGCACTCACATCGAAGCGTGTGTCCAAGACCGTTCCGAAGCCCGTCCTGATCGACCTGCCGTACGTACCGCTGCGCAAGAAGGCGCTGCCCGCCGGGCGTCCGCGCGAGTGGTACATCAACCACAACCGCCGCCTGAAGGCCATGCGGCTGGCCATAGCGCTGCTCGACTCGGGCGTCTATCTCCCCGACCAGGCGAAGAACAGCACGATACGGAGCATGGCGGAGGAGGTCGGAATCCATCCGCCGTCCGACATCACCTGCCACATGGTGCGGGCGCTGATGCGGTACAGCCGGTGAGCGTTCGCTGAGCGGCGGATGAGCGGCCGATGAGCAAGTGCGGGGCCCCTGGAGGGATTCGGCCTCCTTGGGCCCCGTTTCGCGCGAGCCTGGGCGTTCATCTGTGCGATGGGACATGCTGTGCCCCATGACCCAGCAGGAACCCGTCGGCGAACTACCGCTCCTGACCACCGCCGAACTCCCGGACGGCACCCGCCTTCCCGTGCGTGCGCTATGCGCCCCCGCACCCGAACGCTTCCTGCCGTCCGGCTCGGGACCGGCGCCGGGGCCGCCCCCGGCCCCCGCGGTGCTCGTCCTGCCCGCGATGGGTGTCCCCGCCCGCTTCTACCGCCGCTTCGCGCACCAACTCCACGCCGAGGGCCTGACGGTGCTCACCGTCGACCTGCGCGGCCAGGGCGAGGCGACCCCGTCCACCACGGGACGCGGAGCGCCGGGGCACGGGTACCGCGCGATCGTCGAGGAGGACCTGCCCGCGGTCGTGGCGGCGATCCGTGACGCGCTCGGCAGCGAACCGCCGCTGCACCTGCTCGGCCACAGCCTGGGCGGCCAGCTCGGCCTGGTGCACGCCGCGCTGTCGAGGCGCTCGAGCCGCTCCGGTGGCTCGGGCGGCTCCCGCGGATCCGGAGTCGACGGGGTGGCCGTCGTCGCCACCGGCTCGGTCTGGTTCCGCGCGTACGGACCGCTGCGCGGACCCGGCCTGCTCTTCCTGCAGCTGCTGATCGCGGGCACGGCGACCGTGTTCGGCCGCTGGCCGGGCACCCGGCTCGGATTCGGCGGCAACCAGCCCAAGGGCGTCATGCGCGACTGGGCGCGGCAGGTGCGGACCGGCCGCTACAGCGGAAAGGGCTCCGCGCTCGACTACGAAAGGGCGCTCGCCGCCCTGGACCTGCCGGTGCTCGCGGTCTCCGTCGAGCACGACTCCTTCGCCCCCGCCGCCGCCCTGGACCACCTGCTCGGCAAGGTTCCCGGGGCCCGTCTCACCCGCTGCCACTACACGGCGCAGGAGGCCGGTGGCCGGCTCGACCACTTCGCGTGGACCCGGGCGGGTGGCACGCTGGCCAAGTGGGTGGCGGCGTGGGCGGCCGACGAGGAACTGCCGGGCGGGACCGCCATCGGGCGCTGACCCCGCCCCGGCCCCGCCCCCGAC
>NZ_LIPN01000225.1:0-24939 GCF_001418325.1 Streptomyces atriruber
GCCCCCGACCCAGGCCCTCCGCGCGTCGGCACCGTGGTCGGCGGCCCGCGCGGGGGCCGGTAGGCTGGTCACATGTCCGAACCGACCGGTGCCGCCCGCCGTCGCGGGCCCTTCAAGGTCGGGGACCAGGTCCAGCTCACCGACCCCAAGGGACGCCACTACACGTTCACGCTCGAGGCCGGGAAGAACTTCCACACCCACAAGGGTTCCTTCCCCCACGACGAGCTGATCGGCGCTCCCGAGGGCAGTGTTGTCCGAACCACGGGAAACGTCGCCTACCTGGCGCTGCGACCCCTGCTCCCCGACTACGTCCTGTCCATGCCCCGCGGCGCCGCCGTGGTCTACCCCAAGGACGCGGGGCAGATCCTGGCCTTCGCCGACATCTTCCCCGGCGCGCGCGTCGTGGAGGCGGGCGTGGGCTCCGGCTCGCTGAGCAGCTTCCTGCTCCGCGCCATCGGCGACCAGGGCATGCTGCACTCCTACGAGCGCCGCGAGGACTTCGCCGAGATCGCCCAGCAGAACGTGGAGCGCTACTTCGGCGGCCCGCACCCCGCCTGGCAGCTCACCGTCGGCGACCTCCAGGACAACCTCAGCGACACCGAGGTCGACCGGGTCATCCTGGACATGCTCGCCCCCTGGGAGTGCCTGGAGGCCGTCTCCAAGGCCCTCGTCCCCGGCGGCATCCTCTGCTGCTACGTCGCGACCACCACCCAGCTCGCCAGGACCGTCGAGTCCATCCGCGAGATCGGCGGCTTCAACGAGCCGACCGCCTGGGAGTCGATGATCCGCAACTGGCACATCGAGGGCCTCGCCGTCCGTCCCGACCATCGCATGATCGGGCACACCGGCTTCCTCCTCACCGCCCGCCGCCTCGCGGACGGCGTCGAGCCGCCCATGCGCCGCCGCCGCCCCGCCAAGGGCGCGTACGGCGAGGACTACTCCGGCCCGAACGCCGACGGCGGCTCCCCGCGCTGACCCGCGCGGCGGGCCCCGCCCAATGAGCAGGCGCCGTCGCCGAGTTCCCTGACCGACCAGGGAACTCGGCGACGGCGCCGTTTCGTTGGCAGGACACCAGCCCCGTACCGGAAGAACCGCGAGAACCACCGGACCCCGGTGTTCCACCTCACTGTGACGTATGGCACGATGCTGGCCACCTCCCCACCGGCACAGCCCTCACAGGAGACACTTCCTCGTGCAGCACCCCGCCGTCCCGGAACTGGCGCACACCACCACCCGCCCCATCCACTGGCTGGCCATAGCGGCCGCGCTGGCCGCCGTCGTCGCGGGCTCCGCGGTCCTGCAGCCCGACGCCGCCACCGCGGCCCAGACCGGTCCCAAGGCGCACTCCAGGGCCGCCACGGGCACACCGGCCCCAGCCCCGGCCCCCGACACCGCCTCCGTCGACTTCCCGATCGCCTGCGGCCCCGTGCGGCCCGTGGTGAAGAAGAAGGCCTCCGGCGACCTCGACGGCGACGGCAGGCCCGAAACCGTCGCCGTCGTGCACTGCGAGGCCGGCTCGGGCACCCCGCCCGACGGGATCTACGTCATCACCAGGGCGCAGACGGGCAAGCCGCGCGTGGTCGCCACCCTCGTCGACCCCAAGGACCGACTCACCGTGAGCGACTTCGCCCTGCGCGAGGGCGAAGTCACCGCTACCCTGCTCGGCTACTCCTCGCCCGACGTGCCCCGCTGCTGCCCCGATCAGGAGGACGAGGCCAAGTGGCAGTGGAAGGACGGGAGGTTCGAACGGGCCGCTCCCGCCCAGGCGCGCAGCGTCTGACGCCCCCGCGGGGGCGGAATCAGGCCGCGTCGGGGCCGTAGACCTCGACGCTGTCCGAAACGCGGCGCACATGAATGCAGTCGCCGGGGCACTCCTTGGCTGAGTCCACGACATCCCTGAGGAGCGGCAGCGGCACGGGCGTTGTGGCCCCCGGCGCCTGCAGCAGCTCGTCCTCGGCGCTCTTCACATACGCCAGACCGTCGATGTCCAGCTCGAAGACCTCGGGCGCGTACTGCGCACAGATGCCGTCTCCGGTACAGAGGTCCTGGTCGATCCAGACCTCCAGATCGTGGCCCTCACTGCCGGTCTCGGCCTCGTGCCGCACGGTCATCTCTCCTGCCGGTCGCTGCGCCGAGCGGCCCGACGATGCAGCAAGTCGGGCCAGCCCTGACGGGTGTTGAACGCTTCGACGATACAACCGCCCGCTTTCCGATGTTGTTGGGTGGGTATTCACCTGGTGTGAGGGAGAGCGCAAGGGTGAAGATCGGACACACCCCCACTGTCTTTGTGATCTAGGGGTTTCAATCGACACCCACCCAGGTAGGGTCTGGAAGCGTCCAGCTCCCCTTGGAGGAGGTGAGGACCGTGGCAGCCCACGACGACGACATCAACCGCGGCATCCGGCCGGGGCGAGGGTCTGAAGACCCTGCCGGTCAGGTTGCCTATCTCGAGCAGGAAATCGCCGTCCTGCGACGCAAGCTCGCCGACTCTCCGCGTCATACGAGGATTCTCGAAGAGCGGATCGTCGAGCTGCAGACCAACCTGGCCGGCGTGTCCGCACAGAACGAGCGGCTCGCCAACACGCTCCGTGAGGCCCGCGACCAGATCGTGGCCCTCAAGGAGGAGGTCGACCGGCTCGCACAGCCACCGGCCGGCTTCGGAGTCTTCCTCGTGGCGAACGAGGACGGCACGGCGGACATCTTCACCGGGGGCCGCAAGCTCCGGGTGAACGTCAGCCCGAGCGTGGAGCTCGAAGAGCTCAGGCGCGGCCAGGAAGTGATGCTCAACGAAGCGCTCAACGTGGTCGAGGCCATGGAGTACGAGAGCGTCGGAGACATCGTCACCCTCAAGGAGATCCTCGAGGACGGCGACCGAGCCCTGGTGGTGGGACACACCGACGAAGAACGAGTGGTCCGGCTCGCCGAGCCCCTCCTCGACGTCACGATCCGCCCGGGCGACGCCCTCCTGCTCGAACCCCGCTCCGGCTACGTGTACGAGGTCGTGCCCAAGAGCGAGGTCGAAGAGCTCGTCCTCGAAGAAGTCCCCGACATCAGCTATGAAAAGATTGGCGGCCTCGGCGGCCAGATCGAAATGATCCGGGACGCCGTCGAGCTTCCGTACCTCTATCCCGACCTTTTCAAGGAGCACGAACTGCGGCCGCCCAAGGGTGTGCTGCTGTACGGGCCCCCCGGCTGCGGCAAGACGCTCATCGCGAAGGCCGTCGCCAACTCTCTTGCCAAGAAGGTCGCCGAGGTGACCGGCCAGCCCGCGGGGAAGAGCTACTTCCTCAACATCAAGGGCCCCGAGCTCCTCAACAAGTACGTCGGCGAGACCGAGCGCCACATCCGCCTGGTCTTCCAGCGTGCCCGGGAGAAGGCGAGCGAGGGCACCCCCGTCATCGTCTTCTTCGACGAGATGGAATCCCTCTTCCGCACCCGTGGATCAGGCGTCAGCTCGGACGTGGAGAACACCATCGTCCCCCAGCTGCTCGCCGAGATCGACGGCGTGGAAGGCCTGGAGAACGTCATCGTCATCGGCGCCTCCAACCGCGAGGACATGATCGACCCCGCGATCCTGCGGCCCGGACGGCTCGACGTCAAGATCAAGATCGAGCGCCCGGACGCCGAGGCGGCGAAGGACATCTTCGCCAAGTACCTCACCGAACGGCTCCCGCTGCACGCCGACGATCTCGCCGAGCACAGCGCCGACCGGCGCGCCACGGTGCACGGCATGATCCAGTCCGTCGTCGAGCAGATGTACGCGGAGTCCGAGGAGAACCGCTTCCTCGAGGTGACGTACGCCAACGGCGACAAGGAAGTCCTGTACTTCAAGGACTTCAATTCCGGCGCCATGATCGAGAACATCGTGGGCCGTGCCAAGAAGATGGCCATCAAGGCCTTCCTCGAGGCGAATCAGAAGGGCCTCCGGGTCGCTCACCTCCTCCAGGCTTGCATCGACGAGTTCAAGGAGAACGAGGACCTGCCCAACACGACCAACCCCGACGACTGGGCCAGGATCTCCGGAAAGAAGGGCGAACGGATCGTGTACATCCGCACCCTTGTCACCGGAAAGCAGGGCGCGGACACCGGACGCTCCATCGACACGGTGGCCAACACCGGTCAGTACCTGTAGAACGCAGGGCGGCTGCGGGTGTCCTTCACGGGTACCCGCAGCCGTCTGTTTTTCAATGAAGGCAATGATCTCCCCACCAGCGCAAAGGCGTTCTAGGCTCTTCGGTACCGCCGAGTCGCGCAGTGCGGGGACGGGCACCGCACACGCACCGGAGCACCAGCGGTACTTGAGCGCCGTTCCCGAACGGGAGCGCCGCCGGGCAAGGAGGGCCGCATGACCGTACGGCGAGTAATGGGCATCGAGACGGAGTACGGCATCTCCGTCCCCGGCCACCCCAACGCCAATGCCATGCTCACCTCATCCCAGATCGTCAACGCCTATGCCGCGGCGATGCACCGGGCGCGACGCGCCCGCTGGGACTTCGAGGAGGAGAACCCGCTGCGGGACGCGCGGGGTTTCGACCTCGCCCGCGAGGCCGCCGACGCCAGTCAGCTGACGGACGAGGACATCGGCCTCGCCAACGTCATCCTCACCAATGGCGCACGCCTGTACGTCGACCACGCACACCCCGAATACAGCTCGCCGGAGATCACCAACCCCTGGGACGCCGTCCTGTGGGACAAGGCCGGCGAACGCATCATGGCCGAGGCCGCCGAGCGCGCGGCACAGCTCCCCGGCGCCCAGCCGATCCACCTCTACAAGAACAACACCGACAACAAGGGCGCCTCGTACGGCACGCACGAGAACTACCTGATGAAGCGGGACACCCCCTTCTCCGACATCGTGCGGCACCTGACGCCGTTCTTCGTCTCCCGCCAGGTCGTCACCGGAGCGGGGCGCGTCGGCATCGGGCAGGACGGCCACGAGCACGGCTTCCAGCTCAGCCAGCGCGCCGACTACTTCGAGGTCGAGGTCGGCCTGGAGACCACGCTCAAGCGGCCCATCATCAACACCCGCGACGAACCGCACTCCGACGCCGAGAAGTACCGCAGGCTGCACGTCATCATCGGCGACGCCAACCTCTCCGAGATCTCGACGTATCTGAAGCTCGGCACCACGTCCCTGGTCCTCGCGATGATCGAGGACGGCTTCATCGCGGTGGACCTCGCGGTCGACCAGCCGGTGCGCACGCTGCACCAGGTCTCGCACGATCCGTCGCTCAAGCATCTCGTCACGCTCCGTAGTGGCCGCTCACTCACCGCGGTCCAGCTCCAGATGGAGTACTTCGAGCTGGCCCGCAAATACGTGGAGGAGCGGTTCGGCTCCGACGCCGACGACCAGACCAAGGACGTGCTGGCCCGCTGGGAAGACGTCCTCGGCCGCCTGGAGAGCGATCCGATGAGCCTCTCCGGAGAGCTCGACTGGGTCGCCAAGCGGGAACTGATGGAGGGCTACCGCCGACGCGACAGCCTCGACTGGGACGCCGCACGGCTCCACCTGGTCGACCTCCAGTACGCGGACGTACGGGCCGAGAAGGGCCTGTACAACCGCCTGGTGGCCCGGGGCAAGATGAAGCGGCTCCTCGACGAGGCGGACGTCGAGCGGGCCACCACCAAGCCGCCCGAGGACACGCGCGCGTACTTCCGCGGCCGCTGCCTCGAGCAGTACGCGGACGACGTGGCCGCGGCGTCCTGGGACTCGGTCATCTTCGACCTCCCGGGCCGTGACTCTCTGCAACGGGTGCCCACGCTGGAGCCCCTGCGCGGCACGAGGAACCACGTCAAGGAACTCCTGGACCGCTGCCGCACCGCGGAAGACCTGGTGCGGGTGCTCTCCGGGGGCTGAAAGGCCCGGCGCGGGGGAATCATCGAAGTGGTCCCCCCACGTTGAGGAAGTAAGGGGCCGATGTCAGACCGCGCTTGTAGGGTCTGATCAAGAACGTCTAACCGAGCGAGCGGGGTGAGGTAGATGGCGACCAAGGACACCGGCGGCGGACAGCAGAAGGCGACGCGTCCCACCGAGGAGACCGAGGAGCAGACGCAGGACGCGCAGGGCTCCGAGGACCTCAAGGAGCGCCAGGAGAAGCTGAGTGACGACGTCGACTCGGTTCTTGACGAGATTGACGATGTACTCGAGGAAAATGCCGAGGACTTCGTGCGGAGTTTCGTGCAGAAAGGTGGCGAATAAGCGCTTTGTCCGATTTTGAGATCGGGAAGCGCTGTGCGGGCTGTGAGCGTGTGCTGGCGAAGGTCTGCTTCGCGGCCGACAGGAATCGGCGCGATGGACTGCAGACGCGTTGTCGCGAGTGCGTGGCGGAATACAGCGCCGCTCACTACCGCCGTCGCAGGGCGGCCCTCGGCAAGACGGTGCGCGAAAAGGTTGAGGTGCCGCCAGGGCACAAGCTGTGTCGCACCTGCGGTGAGGTCAAGGCCCATGGTGAGTGGCACCGGAATGCGACTGCCTCGGACGGCCTCTCGACCCGCTGCAAGGCGTGCCGGGCAGTCCAGGGGCGTGCGGGCCACCTCAAGCGTCAGTACGGCATGACCGAAGCGGAGCGCGACGAGCTCGTCGCCTCTCAGAAGGGGCTCTGCGTGATCTGTCTCAGTGCCCCCGCCATCCATATGGATCACTGCCACGAGACGGGTAAGGTCCGTGGCGTACTGTGCTTCAACTGCAATTCGGCCATCGGCAAGTTGGGAGACGATCCCGACACTGTTCGTCGGGCTGCCGCCTACTTGGAAGGATCCTCGTGGAAGCCAACACTCGTAGCACCGGGCGTCTACCAGCTGCCTTCCTGACGCCTGGTTCGTCGTCCTTCATGGACTTCCTGTCCGAGCACCAGCCGGAGATTCTGCCCGGCAACCGTCAACTGCCGCCCACACAGGGCGTCGTCGAGGCGCCGCACGGCACGACCATCGTGGCCGTGACGTTCCCCGGTGGCGTGGTCCTCGCGGGCGACCGGCGGGCGACGATGGGCAATGTCATCGCGCAGCGCGACATCGAGAAGGTGTTCCCGGCCGACGAGTACTCGGCCGTGGGCATTGCGGGCACGGCCGGTCTGGCCGTGGAGATGGTCAAGCTCTTCCAGCTGGAGCTGGAGCACTTCGAGAAGGTGGAGGGGGCCACGCTCTCGCTCGAGGGCAAGGCGAACCGGCTCTCCACGATGATCCGGAGCAACCTCGGCATGGCCATGCAGGGCCTCGCCGTGGTGCCGCTCTTCGCGGGGTACGACGTGGACCGCGAGAAGGGCCGCATCTTCTCGTACGACGTCACGGGCGGACGTTCGGAGGAGCACGGTTTCGCGGCGACCGGTTCGGGTTCGGTCTTCGCGCGCGGTGCGATGAAGAAGCTCTACCACGCCGGTCTGACCGAGGAGCAGGCGACGACCCTGGTCGTCCAGGCGCTGTACGACGCCGCGGACGACGATTCGGCGACCGGTGGTCCGGATGTGGCCCGGCGGATCTATCCCATCGTCACCGTGATTTCCGACGAGGGGTTCCGCAGGCTGACGGAGGACGAGTCCTCGGCCATTGCGCGCTCGATCCTGGAGAAGCGTCTGGAGCAGCCGGACGGCCCGCGGGCCGCGCTGCTCTGAGCGCTCCGAATTCGCCACTGACTGAAGTTTTTTGACAGAAAGGGACGGATCCGGTGTCGACGCCGTTCTATGTCTCACCCCAGCAGGCCATGGCCGACCGGGCGGAATACGCCCGGAAGGGCATCGCCCGTGGCCGCAGCCTTGTCGTGATGCAGTTTGCCGACGGCATCGTGTTCGTCGGCGAGAACCCGTCCCGTGCGCTGCACAAGTTCAGCGAGATCTACGACCGGATCGGCTTCGCGGCCGCCGGTAAGTACAACGAGTACGAGAATCTGCGGATCGGCGGCGTTCGCTACGCCGACCTCCGTGGGTACACCTACGACCGCGACGACGTGACGGCTCGTGGGCTCGCGAACGTCTATGCGCAGACGCTCGGCACGATCTTCTCCAGCAACGCGGAGAAGCCGTACGAGGTGGAGCTGGTCGTCGCCGAGGTCGGCACCACGCCGGACGGCGATCAGATCTATCGCCTGCCGCATGACGGATCGATCGTGGATGAGCACGGTTCGGTCGCCGTCGGTGGCAATGCCGAGCAGATCAGCAGCTATCTCGATCAGCGTCACCGGGACGGAATGACGCTGGCCGAGGCGCTCAAGCTCGCGGTGCAGGCGCTGTCCCGGGACACCAACGGCAGCGAGCGGGAGATCCCCGCGGAGCGCCTGGAGGTGGCGGTCCTCGACCGTACGCGGCCGCAGCAGCGCAAGTTCAAGCGGATCGTGGGCCGTCAGCTGTCGCGGCTGCTCGACGAGGGCGGTGAGACGGACGCGCCGACCGACACGGACGCGGACACGGACACGGACGCGGGGACCGCGCCGAGGTCCGGCGGCGACGTCGAGTAGTTCCGCAAGTCCCGCTCGGGCGTGCGCCCCGTGTCCCGGCCTCAGGGTCGAGACACGGGGCGTTCCTCTGTGCGGGGTCAGTGTGCGGGGCCCGGGCCGGTGGAGCCGCGGACGACGAGTTCGACGGGGAGCGGGGTGGCGTCGGGGGCGCGGCCTTCGAGGACGGCGACCAGGGACTCCATGCCGCGCTCCCCGAAGCGCTCGGCGGGCAGTCGGACCGTCGTCAGCTCGGGTTCGACGGCGGTCGCCAGGGTCAGGTCGTCGAAGCCGGTGACGGAGACGTCCTCGGGGACGCGCAGTCCCAGCCGTCGCGCGGCTTTGCAGACGCCGGCGGAGAGGAAGTCGTCGTCGCAGACGACCGCGGTGGGGCGGGGCCCCGGGGTCGACAGGGCGGCTTCCGCGACGACGCGGGCGCCCTCGACGTTCAGGGGGGCGGCGACGCGGCGTACGGCCGTGTCCGTGCCGCGCAGGGTCCGGGCGAGGGCCTCGGCGCGGACGTCGAAGGTCCAGGAGTCCACGTCGGCGGCGAGGTGCAGGAAGTCGCGGTGGCCGAGGGCCAGCAGGTGTTCCGTCACCCGGCGCATGCCGTCGGCGAGGTCGAGGTTGACGGTGGCGGCTCCCAGGCTGCCCGCCGGGTCGCTGTCGAGCATCACCAGCGGCAGGTCGTCGCCGCGGATGGTGGCCAGGGCGTCCGAGGCCATGGAGGACGCCAGGACGCCGTCCAGGGAGGACCGTGCCGAGGCGAAGGGGTCGCGGGCGGGGCCGATGCCCTCGGGGGAGGGGTAGAGCACGACGCCGAAGCCGTGGCGGGCGGCGATGCGGGCGACTCCGGTGTAGACGTGCGCGAAGAACTCGTTGGTGAGCTCGGGGACGACGAGGAGCGCCGTCCTGGTCCGGCCCAGGCGCAGGTTGCGGGCGGCGAGGTTCGGGCGGTAGCCCAGTGCGCGTGCGGCCGAGCGGACGCGGTCGGCCGTGGGCGCGGCGACGCGGCCGCGCCATTTGTCGCCGAGCACGAGGGAGACGGTGGCCTGGGAGACCCCGGCCGCGCGTGCGACATCGCGGCTCGTGGGGCGTGGGCCCCCGGCTTCCTGTAGTGGCCCGGCCACTGACACCTCCCGGCTCGTCGTGCCCGCGCGACGGAGGCACCGTGCTGCGGGAATGCGGTGGACCCGCAGACTGGGCTCATGGTACGTATGACGCCGGACGTTATACGTAAAACCCCGGCTCGGTGGCGCGGGGAGAGGGCGGGAGAGCATGGCTGCGGGATATGCGGAGATCCTCAGGACGCGCCATGCGGCGCGGCTGCTCGCGGGGACGCTGGTGGGACGGCTGCCCAACGCGACGGCGGCGATCGCGATCGTGCTGTTCATCCGGTCCGAGGGCGGCACCTACAGCCTGGCCGGCGCCCTCGCCGCGGTGTACGGCGTGGCCAACGCGATCGGGCAGCCGCTGCTCGGGCGCCTCGTCGACCTCCACGGTCAGCCGCGCGTGCAGTTGCCCGCCGCGCTGCTCTCCGCGCTCGGCATGGCGCTGTTCGCCTTCACGGGTCCGGACCGGCTGGCTCTCGCCTATGTCGCGGTCGCGGTCGCGGGTCTGTTCACGCCGCCCCTGGAGGGCGGTCTGCGGGCCCTGTGGCCGAGTGTCCTCGGCAAGGAGGAGCAGGTGCACACCGCGTACGCGATGGACGCCATAGCCCAGGAAGTGATGTTCACCGTCGGCCCGTTGCTGGTGACCGGATGCGTGGCCCTCTGGTCGGAGCAGGCGGCGCTGCTCGTGGTCAACGCGGTCGGCGTGCTGGGCGCCCTCTCCGTAGTGGCATCCCGGCCCTCGCGCGCGTGGCGCTCGGCACCCAGGGAGGCGCACTGGCTCGGAGCCCTGCGCTCGCGCGGGCTGCTCGCGCTCCTCGGCGCGTTCCTCTTCATCGGCATGGCGCTCGGCTCCATCACCGTCGCCGGCGTCTCGTACGCGGACGGGAACGGCGGCGACGCCGTGTACGGCTGGATGATGGCGGCGCTCGGGCTCGGCGCGCTGGTCGGCGGGTCGGTGTACGGGGCCCGGCAGTGGAGCGGTGTGCCGGAGCGGCGGCTGAGCGTCCTGGTGGCGCTGCTTGCCGTCTGCTACTGGCCGTTGACGCTCACGCCCGGAGCGGTCGCCATGACGGCGCTCACGGCGCTCGCCGGTGTATTCCTCGCGCCGGCGCTCGCGTGTGCGTTCATCATCGTCGACCGGCACGCTCCGCGGGGCACGGTGACGGAGGCGTTCTCCTGGCTCGTGACGACGTTCACGGTCGGGGCCTCGCTGGGGACGGCGGCCGCGGGCCCCGTCGTGGAGCGGGGCGGCGCCGGGTGGGGTTTCGCGGTGCCGGGGCTCGCCGGGGTGGCCGCGCTGGTGGTTCTGCTGGCCACGGCGCGGGTACTCGTACCGGCCGGAGAATCCGGGGTCGTTGCGGGTTCATCGGAAAATGATCGAAACGGTGCCGTCGAACCCGGTTTCAGTGCCCCGCATCAGGCGTAATGTTCAGTCATGGACCGCCGCATTTTCGGGCTGGAGAACGAGTACGGCGTCACATGCACGTTCAGGGGACAGCGCCGTCTGTCACCTGACGAGGTGGCGCGCTACCTCTTCCGCCGTGTTGTGTCATGGGGCCGCAGCAGCAACGTCTTTCTGCGGAACGGCGCCCGCCTCTATCTTGACGTGGGATCACATCCGGAATACGCAACACCCGAATGTGACAACGTGACCGAGCTGGTCACCCACGACAAAGCGGGCGAGCGCATTCTGGAAGGCCTGCTCGTCGACGCCGAACGCCGCCTGCACGAGGAGGGAATCGCGGGCGACGTCTATCTTTTCAAGAACAACACCGATTCGGCGGGAAACTCCTACGGGTGCCACGAGAACTATCTGGTGGCCCGTCACGGGGAGTTCTCCCGGCTCGCGGACATCCTCATCCCGTTCCTCGTCACCCGGCAGCTGCTGTGCGGCGCGGGCAAGGTGCTGCAGACTCCGCGCGGCGCCGTGTACTGCGTCAGTCAGCGTGCCGAGCACATCTGGGAAGGGGTGTCCTCCGCGACCACCCGTTCCCGGCCGATCATCAACACCCGCGACGAACCGCACGCGGACGCCGAGCGCTACCGCAGGCTCCACGTCATCGTCGGCGACTCGAACATGTCCGAGACGACCATGCTCCTCAAGGTCGGCGCCACCGACCTGGTGCTGCGCATGATCGAGGCGGGCACCGTCATGCGTGACCTCACTCTGGAGAACCCGATCAGGGCCATCCGTGAGGTCTCCCACGACATCACGGGCCGCCGCAAGGTGCGCCTGGCCAGCGGCCGCGAGGCCTCGGCCCTCGAAGTGCAGCGCGAGTACTACGAGAAGGCGGTGGACTTCGTCGACCGCCGTGGCATCCGCACCGGCACGGTCGAGCAGGTCCTGGAGCTGTGGGGCCGCACGCTGGACGCGATCGAGTCGGAGGACCTCGACCGCATCGGCACCGAGATCGACTGGGTCATGAAGTACAAGCTCATCGAGCGGTACCGCGCGAAGAACAACATGACCATGTCGCACCCGCGGGTCGCGCAGATAGACCTCGCGTACCACGACATCCACCGCCGTCGAGGGCTCTACTACCTCCTGGAGAAGAAGGGGCAAGCCGCCCGGATCTGCAACGACTTGAAGATCTTCGAAGGCAAGTCGGTGCCGCCGCAGACCACCCGCGCGCGTCTGCGCGGCGACTTCATCCGGCGGGCCCAGGAGCAGCGCCGTGACTTCACGGTCGACTGGGTCCACCTCAAGCTCAACGACCAGGCACAGCGCACAGTGTTGTGCAAGGACCCCTTCCGGTCCGTGGACGACCGGGTGGAGAAGCTCATCGCCGGCATGTGACCCAAGTGGCCCCAACGACCCGAGCGGCGTTGTGGGAACGCAACACGGGCGCCGTACGTTCCTCGTGCGGCGCCCTTCTCACGCCGTAGAGTTGCGCGCACGCCAACCCACAAGATCGACCGATACGAGGCCCCCACCGTGCGCCGACGCTCACTTCTCCTTGCTGTCCCGGCCGGCCTGCTCACGCTGGCAGGCTGTGGTGACGACAAGGCCGACAAGGCCGACAAGACCAAGCCCAGTGACAGCCCGACCAACGCCACGTCAGCGCCGCCGACGGCGAAGATCGTGGACGGGCCGCTGCCCGAGATCACGAAGGGCACGAAGTTCGGTCAGAAGCCGACCGTCGCCAAGGGCCCGGGCAAGCCGTCCTCCGACCTGGCCGTCAAGACCCTGATCGAGGGTAAGGGCAAGGAGGTCGCCAAGGGCGACTACCTGCAGGCCAATTACCTCGGCCAGATCTGGGCGACGGCCAAGGTCTTCGACAACTCCTACGACCGGGGGAACCCCACGGTCTTCCCGATCGGTGTCGGCCAGGTCATCCCGGGCTGGGACCAGGCCCTGGTGGGCAAGAAGCTCGACAGCCGCGTGGAGCTCGCCATCCCCCCGAAGATGGGCTACGGCGAGGAGGGCAACAAGCAGGCCGGGATCAAGGGCTCGGACACCCTCGTCTTCGTCGTCGACCTCGTGGGCACCTTCACCGCCACGAGCTCCGCGAAGGGCAAGGAGGTGGCGCAGTCCAACAAGGACCTGCCCAAGGTCGGCACGAACACCGACGGCAAGGCCCCCTCCATCGACGTCCCGAAGACGAAGGCGCCGAAGAAGCTCGTCGCGTCGTACATCCTCGAGGGCGACGGCGAAGAGGTGAAGGAGACCGACAGCCTCCTGTGCCAGTACGAGGGCGTGCTGTGGGCGGACGGCAAGGAGTTCGACTCCTCGTACAAGCGCAAGCAGCTCGCGTCGTTCCAGCTGGCGCAGGTCGTCAAGGGCTGGGCGCAGGGTCTGACCGGCAAGAAGGTCGGCAGCCGCGTCCTCATCGTCATCCCGCCGGAGCTGGGGTACGGCGACCAGCCCCCGCAGGGCAGCTCCATCAAGAAGGACTCCACGCTGATCTTCTCCGTGGACATCCTTGCGAAGATGTGACGCCGGAGATGTAAGACTGTCCGCGCTGACCTTTCGTATCAAAGCAGGAGCATTTCGTGAGCATTGACAAGCCCGAGGTCGACTTCCCGGTCGGCGAGCCGCCGGCCGACCTTCAGATCAAGGACATCTGGGAGGGTGACGGGGCGGTCGCCAAGGCGGGCGACTTCGTCAAGGTCCACTACGTGGGCGTCGCCTTCAGCACGGGCGAGGAGTTCGACGCGAGCTGGAACCGCGGCAACCCGCTGGAGTTCCAGCTGGGTGCCGGCCAGGTCATCTCCGGCTGGGACCAGGGCGTGCAGGGCATGAAGGTCGGTGGCCGGCGCGAGCTGACCATCCCGGCCCACCTCGCGTACGGCGACCGCGGCGCCGGTGGCGGCCGCATCGCCCCGGGCGAGACGCTGATCTTCGTCTGCGACCTGGTCTCCGTCTGAGGACGTCTGTGACCTGATCCTTTCGCTGAGGGTCCATGCCTGTCCGGCATGGGCCCTCGGCTTTTGCCCGGACACCCCGGGGCGGTACGGTCATCGGTC
Source organism: Streptomyces atriruber (assembly GCF_001418325.1). GTDB lineage: Bacteria > Actinomycetota > Actinomycetes > Streptomycetales > Streptomycetaceae > Streptomyces > Streptomyces atriruber. The sequence continues at coordinate 14,002 of NZ_LIPN01000225.1, forward strand.
GGAAGCACAATCTGAACAGCCGAGAAAGGGCGTCGATGGCCATTGCCAAGGCCGAGCGGCTGATGAATCTTGCGCTGTGTCTGCTCGGGACCCGGCGGCCGCTCAGCAAGCGCGAGCTGCGCGAGTCGATCGAGGCCTATCTGGAGGCGGGGTCCGACGACTCCTTCAACCGGATGTTCGAGCGTGACAAGGACGATCTGCGCGAGCTCGGTCTGGTCATCGAGACCGTCGAGAACCTGGAGGGCGAGGTCGGCTACCTCGCCCGGCGCGACAGCAACCGCCTGCCGCCCATCACCCTCGACGCCGAGGAGGCCGCGGCGCTCGGTCTGGCCGCCAAGGTCTGGCAGCAGGCCCGCCTCGCCGGTGCCGCCAGCGGCGCCCTGCAGAAGCTGCGCGCGGCCGGCCTGCCCGAGGACGTCGACCCGTACGGGGCGCACAGCGCCCTGGAGCCGCGGATCCCCGCGCACGAGGCGTCCTTCGAGCCTCTGATGCTCGCCTGCCGGGACCGCCGCCCCGTCGTCTTCGACTACCGCAAGGCCACCGCGGCCCGCCCCGAGCAGCGCCACGTGGAGCCCTGGGCCCTGGAGTGCTGGCGCGGCCACTGGTACCTGGCGGGCTGGGACCGGGACCGGGGCGCCGAGCGGGTCTTCAGGCTCTCCCGCATCACCGGCAAGGTCCGTGCCCGCGCGGGGAAGTACACCGCCGACGTCCCGGACGTCGTCACGGTCCGCGAGACCGTCGCGAGCTGGGCGGGGGAGACCGCCGACCGCACCGCCCTGATCCGGCTGCGCACGGGCGCCGGCTATCCGCTGCGGGCCAAGGCCGTCGCGGTGCGGGAACTGGGCGACGGATGGGACGAGTTGGAGATTCCGTACGGCCACGGCCTCGACGCCTGGCTCGTGGAGTTCGGGCCCGATGTGGTGGTCGTCGAGCCCGCCGAGCTGCGGGCCGACGTCGTGGACCGGCTGCGTGCCGTGGCCAAGGGCTGAGGGGAAGCGGACAGAGCAATGGCCTCGAACGCCATCGACCAGACGCGGCGGATGCTGTCGCTGGTGACCTATCTGCGAGAGCGCCCCGGGGCGCACGTCGGCGACGTCGCCCGTGCCTTCGGCATCACCACGGACGAGCTGATCTCCGACCTCGACGTGCTGCCGCTGTGCGGGACGAGCTTCCGCGGCGGCGACCTGCTGGACATCGACACCGACGGCGACCGCATCTGGTGGCACAACCCCGACGACGTGGCGGCTCCGCTGCGCCTCGCCGCCGATGAGGCGACCGCCCTGCTGGTGGCCGCCCGCGCCGTGTCCACCCTGCCCGGCCTGCGCGAGAGCGACCGGCTCGCGCTGCTGCGTGCCACCGCGAAGCTGGAGACCGCGGCCGGTGAGGCGGCGGGCGCCAGCTCCCGCCTGTCGGTGACCTTCGAGTCCGAGGGCGGTGTCTTCGCCGACGTCGACCGGGCCATCTCCGAGCGGCGCAGGCTCTGGATCCGTTACTACTCGCCCGCGCGCGACGAGGTCACCGAGCGGGAGATCGACCCCATCCGCCTGGTGAGCGTCGGCCACACCTATGTCGAGGCGTGGTGCCGCCGCTCCGAGGCGCGGCGCACCTTCCGGCTGGACCGGGTCGCCGAGATCAAGATCCTGGACGAGCCGTCGGCGCCGCCCGAGGTGGAGCTGAGGGACCTCTCCGAGGGGCTCGTGCAGCCCGCGGCCGAGGATCCCGAGGTCGTCGTCGAGGTCGGTCCCGGCGGCCGCTGGGTCGCCGAGTACTACCCCCACGACAGCGCCGACGAGCTGCCCGACGGCGGCCTGCGGATCACGCTGCGCACCCCTGACCCCGCCTCGCTGCGCCGCCTCGCGCTGCGTCTGGGCAGGGACGGGCGGATCGTCTCCCCGGCCCAGCTCGCGGACAGCGCGCGGCAGGCGGCCCGAGAGGCCCTCGACGCGTACGAGAGGGACCTCGGGGCGTACGAGGATCACGACAGTCAGGAGCATGGGCGTTGAGCACACCGACGATGTCCGGACTGCCGGGGGTGCCGGCGCAGCCCCGGCCCGCCCCCGTTCTCTTCACGGCCGCCTGCCCCGACTGCCGGGCCCGCTTCGAGCTCTCCGCGGGGGCGCTGCGTCTCGCGATCGGTGCCAGCCCCCGCACCACCTTCTACTCGTTCACGTGCCCCGAGTGCGAGGCCGCGGTGCGCAAGCCCGCGGGCGAGCGCATCGTCGAGCTCCTCACCGGCGGCGGGGTGCGGACACTGCGCCTGCACTCGACCGTCTAGGCTCGGCGCATGTTCTGGGCGATGCTCGCGATCGCGGCGGGCTTCTTGGGCCTCGCCGTCCTCGGCGTACTGGCGATCAAGGTTTTTGTGGAGGCGCAGCGTCTCGGGCGCCAAGTGACCGAGACCACACGGAAGATCAACAGAGCGGCGGAGGACCTGGAGAAGGCAGCGGCCGGTGTGGCCCGTGCGGGGCGAGGGGCTCTTTAGCGTCCGCGACCTGTCAACTCCCCGAGGTGGGCGGGTACGCTGCCAATACGGCCCGGGATCGAGGCGGGGGCCGTACTCGGAGTATGCGCGGGGATTGCCGAGCGTTTACCCCGGGGGGTTACGATCGCTGCCAGCGCGGGAGATCGGATGTATGTCCGGTCTGCCGAGCAACCAGACTCCTGTCGCCTCGGTGAAGAAGGTATACAGCTATGGGTAGGCTCGGCCCCACCGAGATCATTCTCATCCTCGTCGTCATCGTCCTGCTGTTCGGTGCCAAGAAGCTGCCCGACATGGCGCGCTCCCTCGGCAAGTCGGCCCGCATCCTCAAGAGCGAGGCCAAGGCCATGAAGTCCGAGAACAAGGACGACGCAGCCGCTCCGGCCGACCCGCCGAGCGACCCTGCCGTCCAGCAGCGCACGATCAAGGCCGCCCCCGGCGATGTGACCAGCTCGCGCCCGGTCACCGAGCCCACCGACCGTACGACGCAGCGCTGAACCCAAGGCCGGCGACGACGGCCGGCCTGCCGCACGAGATGAGGACGTGGGTTGCTCAAGTCTGCCCGCAAGAAGGAGAAGGACCCCGAGGGGCGGATGTCTCTCGCGGAGCACCTGCGCGAGCTCCGCAACCGGCTCGCCAAGGGGCTCCTCGCGATCACGGTCGTCTCGATCGTGGCCGCGTTCTACAGCCAGGAGCTGATGGAGTTCCTGGCTGACCCCGTGCCGCGCTGCGAGCCCGGCATGAAGCAGACCGGTGGCCACTGCGCGACCGTGACCTTCAACGACCTGCTGTCGCCCTTCACCACGACGGTGAAGGTCAGCCTCATGGTCGGCATCATCGTGTCCAGTCCGGTCTGGCTGTACCAGCTCTGGGCGTTCGTCGCGCCGGGCCTGCACAAGAACGAGCGCAAGTACACCTACTGGTTCGTCTCCGCCGCGGTGCCGCTCTTCTTCGGAGGCGCCTGGCTGGCCTACACGATCCTCCCCGTCAGCATGCGCGTCCTCCTCGGCATCACGCCCGACGGGGCCGCGAACCTGCTGCCCATGGACACGATCCTCGACTTCACCGTCAGGATGGTCCTCGTCTTCGGTGCCTCGTTCGAGCTCCCACTCCTCCTGGTGATGCTCAACATGACGGGCATGGTCACCGGCCGCCGCATGCTCACCTGGTGGCGCGGTGTCGTCATGGGCGTCTTCATCTTCGGCGCGGTGGCGACCCCGACGACCGACCCGGTCGGCATGATCGCCCTCGCCGGACCGATCGTCGTCCTCTACTTCCTGGCCGTCGGCGTCTCGTTCCTGAACGACAAGCGCCGCCGCCGCAACGACCCGGATGCCGAGCTCGGCGACGACGAGGCCTCCGACCTCGACCTGACGCCCGAGGCCGTCGGCGACGTCGACTCGGTGCGGCCGCCCCGGGCGCTGCCCGAGCAGGCGGGCAGCGCCCGCAGTGATCAACGGGTGAACGGTTTCGACGATGTGACCTGATCTTGTAGGGTCCCCCCAAACTCCGTCCGGGGGGACCCCAGTGACCAGCCAGATCACCCTCTTCGTCAATCCCACCGCGGGCCGCGGCCGGGGCGCTCACGCAGCGCAACCGGCCGCTTCCGCTTTGCGGGCCCGTGGCTTCTCCGTGCGCACGGTCATCGGTGAGGACGCCTCCGACGCGCTGCGGCGGGCCCGCGAGGCCGTCGACGGCGGCACGGGGGCCCTGATAGCCGTCGGCGGCGACGGCATGGCGAGCCTCGCGCTGCAGGCCGTCGCCGGGACGCGCACCCCGCTGGGGGTGATCGCGGTGGGGACCGGCAACGACTTCGCGCGGGCCCTGGGCCTCCCGGTGCGCGAGCCGGCCGCCGCGGGGGAGATCGTGGCCGAGGCGCTCAAGGGGGCGCGGATGCGCGACGTCGACCTGGGGAGGGTCGGCGGGACGTGGTTCGGGACGGTGCTCGCCTCCGGGTTCGACTCGCGGGTCAACGACCGGGGCAACCGGATGCGGTGGCCCACGGGGCGCTTCAAGTACGACCTCGCGATGGTCGCGGAGCTGGCGGCGTTCAAGCCGATCCCGTACCGGATCACGCTGGACGGCGGCGACGTCCACGAGGTCGAGGCCACGCTCGTCGCGGTCGGCAACGGAACCTCGTACGGCGGCGGCATGCGGATCTGCGCCGGGGCCGACATGAGCGACGGGCTGTTCGACGTCACCGTGGTGGGCGACTGCAGCCGCACGACACTGCTCAAGGTCTTCCCGCGGGTCTACAAGGGAACGCACCTCGACCATCCGAAGGTGACCGTGCACCGTGCGGCCAGGGTCGAGATCGCCGCGCCAGGCATCACCGGGTACGCGGACGGGGAGCCGCTCGGCGCGCTGCCGCTCACCGCGGAGTGCGTGCCGGGGGCCGTGCGCGTCCTGGGGCCGTGAGCGCCGCGGCGCACGCCCCGTGAGCTGGCCCGTTCCACCCCTGTTCCAATAATGATCGTCCGTTGTCAGTGGTGGCCGGTAGTCTCGAAAGCACGATGACAGAGGACCTCTCACCGGCCGAGCGGTATGCGGCGGCGCGCAAGCGCGCTGTCGAGCAGGCCACCGCACTCGCGTCCTTCCGCGAGATGTACGAATTCGGCCTCGACCCCTTTCAGATCGAGGCGTGCCAGGCGCTGGAGGCGGGCAAGGGCGTGCTCGTCGCCGCCCCCACGGGCTCGGGCAAGACGATCGTCGGCGAGTTCGCCGTGCACCTCGCCCTGCTGCAGGGCAAGAAGTGTTTCTACACCACGCCGATCAAGGCGCTCTCGAACCAGAAGTACTCCGACCTCGCCAAGCGGTACGGCGCGGACAAGGTCGGCCTGCTCACCGGCGACAACAGCGTGAACAGCGACGCCCCGGTGGTCGTCATGACCACCGAAGTCCTGCGGAACATGCTGTATTCGGGCTCGCAGTCGCTGCTGAACCTCGGCTATGTGGTCATGGACGAGGTGCACTACCTCTCCGACCGCTTCCGCGGTGCCGTCTGGGAGGAAGTGATCATCCATCTGCAGGAGTCGGTCACGCTGGTCTCCCTGTCGGCCACGGTGTCGAACGCCGAGGAGTTCGGCGACTGGCTCGACACCGTCCGCGGTGACACCGAAGTGATCGTCTCCGAGCACCGGCCCGTGCCGCTCTTCCAGCACGTGCTCGCCGGACGCCGGATGTACGACCTCTTCGAGGAGGACGAGGGGCAGAAGAAGGCTGTCAACCCCGACCTGACGCGCATGGCCCGCATGGAGGCCAGCCGTTCGTACAACCCGCGCGACCGCCGCAAGGGCAAGATGATCCGCGAGGCCGACCGGGAGCGGGAGCGCCGGCAGCGGTCGCGGGTCTGGACCCCGGGACGCCCCGAAGTCATCGAGCGGCTCGACGCCGAGGGCCTGCTGCCCGCCATCACGTTCATCTTCAGCCGGGCCGCCTGCGAGGCAGCGGTCCAGCAGTGTCTGTACGCGGGCCTCAGGCTGAACGACGACGAGGCGCGGATGACGGTCCGCCGGATCGTCGAGGAGCGCACGTCCTCGATCCCGAACGAGGACCTCCACGTCCTCGGCTACTACGAATGGCTGGAGGGCCTCGAGCGCGGCATCGCGGCGCACCACGCGGGCATGCTGCCCACGTTCAAGGAGGTCGTCGAGGAGCTGTTCGTGCGGGGCCTGGTCAAGGCCGTCTTCGCCACCGAGACCCTCGCCCTCGGCATCAACATGCCCGCGCGCAGCGTGGTGTTGGAGAAGCTCGTCAAGTGGAACGGCGAGCAGCACGCCGACATCACCCCGGGTGAGTACACGCAGTTGACCGGCCGTGCCGGGCGTCGTGGCATCGACGTGGAGGGCCACGCGGTGGTGCTCTGGCAGCGCGCCATGAGCCCCGAGCACCTGGCGGGTCTCGCAGGCACGCGCACGTACCCGCTGCGGTCCAGCTTCAAGCCGTCGTACAACATGGCGGTGAACCTGGTCGAGCAGTTCGGGCGGCACCGCTCGCGCGAGCTCCTGGAGACGTCGTTCGCGCAGTTCCAGGCCGACAAGTCGGTCGTCGGCATCTCCCGGCAGGTGCAGAAGAACGAAGAGGGCCTGGAGGGCTACAAGGCCTCCATGACCTGCCACTTGGGCAACTTCGACGAGTACGCGCGGCTGCGCCGCGACCTCAAGGACCGCGAGAACGAGCTGGCCAAACAGGGCGCGGCCCAGCGCAGGGTCGCCGCTGCCGCCGCCCTGGAGAAGCTCAAGCCGGGCGACGTCATCCACGTGCCCACGGGGAAGTACGCGGGCCTCGCCCTCGTCCTCGACCCGGGGCTGCCCGCCGGGCGCGCCAACGGCCACCGCGGGTTCGACCACGTCGACGGGCCGCGGCCGCTGGTGCTCACGGCCGAGCGGCAGGTCAAGCGGCTCGCGGCGATGGACTTCCCGGTGCCGGTCGAGGCGCTGGAGCGGATGCGCATCCCGAAGTCCTTCAACGCGCGCTCGCCGCAGTCCCGCCGGGACCTCGCGTCCGCGCTGCGCACGAAGGCCGGGCACATCGTCCCGGACCGCCGCCGCAAGGGGCGCGCGACGGCCGCCGACGACCAGGAGATCGCCCGCCTGCGCGCGGAGCTGCGCGCGCACCCCTGCCACGGCTGCGACGAGCGCGAGGACCACGCGCGCTGGGCCGAGCGGTATCACCGGCTCAAGCGCGACACCTCGCAGCTGGAGCGCCGCATCGAGGGGCGCACGAACACGATCGCCCGCACCTTCGACCGGATCGTCGCGCTCCTGACGGAGCTGGACTATCTGCGGGGCGACGAGGTCACGGAGCACGGCAAGCGGCTCGCCCGCTTGTACGGGGAGCTGGATCTGCTGGCCAGTGAGTGCCTGCGGGCCCGGGTGTGGGAAGGGCTGAGCCCAGCCGAACTGGCCGCGTGCGTCTCTGCGTTGGTGTACGAGGCGCGGGTGGGCGACGACGCACTGGCACCCAAGCTGCCGTCCGGCGCGGCGAAGGCGGCGCTGGGGGAGATGGTGCGCATCTGGGGCCGCCTGGACGGCCTGGAGGAAGAGTTCAAGATCAGTCAGACGGAGGGCGTCGGTCAGCGCGAGCCCGACCTCGGCTTCGCCTGGGCGGCGTACATGTGGGCCAACGACAAGGGCCTGGACGAGGTGCTGCGCGAGGCCGAGATGCCGGCCGGTGACTTCGTGCGGTGGTGCAAGCAGGTCATCGACGTGCTCGGACAGATCTCCGCCGCGGCCCCGCGCGAAGGCAGCACGGTCGCGAAGAACGCCCGCAAGGCCGTCGATCAGCTCCTGCGGGGTGTGGTGGCATATAGCTCGGTGGGCTGAGTCCCGCCGCTGTCGCGCCGACGGGCGCGTCCCTCGACCAAGTGGTCGTCGGGCGCGCCCGTTCGGCGTTTTTCCGGGCGTTCGACGCGTCACTCCATGTGTTCGATTGATCGCCAACTGTGCAAAAGGGCAGAGTGTATGCCTCTCGGCATCCCCTGTGCAGGGGGTTGCCGAATATGACTCGGCGATGATTCCGGCGGACTAAGCTCGCCCGGAGCGCGGCGAGTTGGACGCGTTGCGGCAGTTTCGCGCGCTTGTTCCCCAATCTTTCGATCGTTCGTTTCGTCATCCCCCATATGTACTGTCACCCCCCAAAGACGTCATATCCCCCAAGACGAGTGTTCAGAGGGCATACATGGTGAGTGTTCAATCGCCTCCCGGTGGCCGAGAAGTCCCTTACGCGCGCGTGTTGTTGTTGCCTGCCATGCTGATGGCGGCGGCGACCGGAGCCGCCGTCGCCTCGGTGGCGGAGCCGGCCCGGCCCGCCGTCGTGTGGTGCGGCGCCGTCGCGACCCTCATGGTCATCGCGGTCGGCGCAGAAGCGGTACGGCGCGGCCGGACCATCCGGGGGCAGCGCACGCAGTACGCACAGCGGCTCGCCTTCCTCGAACGGCGCATCGCATCCCACGACGACGAGACCGTGCGGCTGGGCCGGGAGATCCTGCCCGAGGCGCTCTGGCGCCTGCGGCAGGGCGAATCGCCCGTGGAAGTCGTCCGCAACGTCGTCGACAAGGACGAGGCCTACAGCGAACTCCCCGACGCACAGTGCGACTTGCTCCGCTCCGTCCTCGAAACCCTGGACCGCGAGGAAGCGATGCGCGAATCCGCGCAGCGCGCCTTCGTCAACATCGCCCGGCGCGTCCAGTCGATCGTCCACCAGCAGGCCGCGGAACTGCGCGACATGGAGGAGTTCCACGGTCGCAACCCCGAGGTCTTCGACGACCTGCTGCGCATCGACCACGGCACCGCGCTGATCGGCCGGCTCGCCGACTCCATCGCGGTGCTCGGCGGCGCCCGCCCCGGCCGCCAATGGCCCAAGCCCGTACCCCTGTTCAGCGTGTTGCGCGGCGCGATGTCCCGGATCCTCGACTACCCGCGCGTCGAGCTGCACTCGATCGCCAACGTCGCGATCCACGGCACCTCCGTCGAACCGCTCATCCACGCCTGCGCCGAGCTCCTCGACAACGCCACCCGGTACTCGCCCCCGCAGACCAAGGTGCACGTCACCGCCGTCGAGGTGCAGACCGGTATCGCAGTGGAGATCGAGGACGGCGGCGTCAGCCTCAGCGAGGAGGCGCGGGCCCGCGCCGAGCGCATGCTGGAGCAGGCGCAGGCCGGCATCGACCTGAACGACCTCGGTGAGACGCCCCGCCTCGGCATGGCCGTCGTGGGTCGCCTCTCGCAGATGTACAACCTGCAGGTCTCCCTGCGGCAGTCCGCCTACGGCGGGGTCCGCGCGGTGCTCATCGTGCCGCGCGAGATGATCACCACCGGGCCCGCGCCCGGCCTCGCCCACGGCATCGGCGCCTCCGCCGTGCCCCGCGTGGACAACAGCGGCCGCACCATCGAGGAGCCGGCCCGCAACATCCGCCGCAAGAAGCCCCGCGTCGTCACCGCGGGCCCGCCGCTGCGCTCCCCGCTCACCGCGACCATGGAGGACGACGTCCCCGAGGTCACCGAGTGGACGTCCGGCGGCCTTCCGCAGCGCCGCAGCCGCGTCAAGATGTCCCTCAGCGAGCGGTACGCCCAGGAGGCCGAGGCCCAGCGGATCGCTGAGGCGCATGCCGCGGCGACCGCACCGCCCCCCGCGCCCAAGCGCGAGGAGCCCGAACCAGGCCTCTGGATCGAGGCGTTCATGAAGGGCGTCAAGGGCGAGGACCCTGCCGACCCCGATCCGCTGCCACCACACGCAGCCACCCCGGAGGCCTCCACGACGGACAGCTCCTTCCCTCCGCGGGGAACCACCCAGAACAACCACGGCAGCGCCGACGAGAGGGACTGGCAGTGATCCAGCAACGCGCCAATTTCGACTGGATGCTGAAGGAGCTCGCCGACGGGGTGCCACAGACCCGGCAGATCGTGGTGCTCTCGGCGGACGGTCTGCGGATCGCGCGCTACGGCGGCGATCCGGACGCGGCCGACCGCCTCGCCGCGGCCTGCGCGGGGCTGCAGAGCCTCGCCGCGGCCGTGGCCAGCGAGATCCCGCACAGCGACGGCGGAATGAAGATGGTCATCATCGAGATCAACGGCGGCTACTTCTACCTGATGGCCGCGGGCGCGGGTGCCTACCTCGCCGTGCTCGCCGACGAGACCGTCGACGCGGGCCTCATCGGCACCCGGATGCGTGACCTCGTCGTACGCATCGGGGCACATCTGACGAGCCCGCCCCGGCGTGACGGGCAGGCCGTATGACTCCTCCGCAAGAACCCCCTCGCGGCCCGCAACAGGGCGATGTCCCGCCGCAGCGCGGCGCAACCCCCCAGCGGGAGCGCCGCAGCCCCGAGAATCCGGAGCGGCTGTACATCCTCACGGGCGAGGACTCCGAGCGGGCACCGCTCGACCTCGTCACCCTGATCGTCGCGCAGGGCGAGGCGTCCCCCACGGCCCAACCGGAGCACTCGGCGGTCCTGCGGCTGTGCACCACGCCGCTGTCCGTCGCCGAGCTGTCGGCCTACATGGCGCTGCCGTTCTCCGTCGTCACCGTCGTCCTGACGGAGTTACTCGCGACCGAGCTCGTACAGGCGCGCGCCCCCATCGTCCGCTCCGCGCTCCCCGACCGATCCCTCCTCGAAGCGGTGATGCATGGACTTCAGAAACTCTAAGAACACGGACACGATCACCGGCCCCCGCAGTGAGGACGTCCTGCCGCACACGGCCGCGGCCGCCGTCAAAGTCGTGATCGTGGGCGGGTTCGGGGTCGGCAAGACGACGATGGTGGGTTCGGTGAGCGAGATCCGCCCGCTGACCACCGAGGAGACGATGACCCAGGCGGGCATCGGAGTCGACGACAACTACGGCTCCGAGTCCAAGACGGCCACCACCGTGGCGATGGACTTCGGGCGCATCAGCATCTCCGAGGAGCTCGTCCTCTACCTCTTCGGCACCCCCGGCCAGGAACGCTTCTGGTTCCTGTGG
>NZ_LIPN01000225.1:24964-25213 GCF_001418325.1 Streptomyces atriruber
GGCGCTCGACCTGGAGGCCGCCGTGCCGATCATGGCGTGCGACGCCCGCCGCAAGGAGTCGAGCCGGGACGTCCTGATGACCCTCATGCGCTACCTCCACTCCCTGACCGTGGCCCGCGTCTGACCGCGCCCCCACCCCCATATCCAGCCCCCGGTCCCCCCTCTTCAGCCAAACCCCGAGCGACGATCGTGACGACTCCTCCCACTCCCTCCTCGCCCTGCACCGCCCACACGGCCCCCGCCCCCCCC
>NZ_LIPN01000226.1 GCF_001418325.1 Streptomyces atriruber
GGGCGTTCGTGTTGGGCGGGGCGTCTCCGCCAGGTCAGGTGAGGATCACGCTGCGCGTGAGGTTCCGGGGGCGGTCCGGGTCGTAGCCCCGGGATTCCGCGAGGGCCACCGCCAGGCGCTGCGCGCGGATGAGGTCGGCGAGCGGGTCCGCCTCCTGGCGGGCCACCAGCTCACCGCCGACACGGGACACATCGGCCGCCAGCCCGTCCGGCAGCATGCCGAACATCCAGGCCACCCGGCCGGGGCCGGTGATGGAGATGGGGCCGTGGCGGTACTCCATCGCCGGGTAGGACTCCGTCCACGCGCCCGCGGCCTCCCGCATCTTCAGCGCCGCTTCGAGCGCGAGCCCGTACGTCCAGCCGCGGCCGAGGAACGTCCACTGCTCCGCTTCGACCACGGACGCGGGCAGCGGCTCGGTCACCGCGAGCTCCGCGTCGACGGCCGCCTCCTCGAGCGTCTTCAGGCCGGGGATGTGGCCGAGGCCCGCCCGCAGGAAGGCGAAGGCCGTCGTCGCGAAGCGGGTCTGGACGACCGACTCCTCGTCCGCCCAGTCCAGGACCGCCACCGCGTCCGCCGCGTCCATGACGGGGGTCTTCGGGTCGGCGGTGAGCGCGAGCGTGGGGACCGTGCCCTTGAGGCGGGTCAGGAGGTCGAGGACCTCCGTCGTCGTGCCGGAGCGGGTGATCGCCACGACGCGGTCGTACTCGCGGCCCGCCGGGAACTCCGAGGAGGCGAACGCGTCCGTCTCGCCCAGGCCCGCCGCCTCGCGCAGCGTCGCGTACGCGATGGCCATGAACCAGGACGTCCCGCATCCGGTGACGGCGACCCGCTCACCGGGCTGGGGCAGACCGTCGAAGGCGGCGGCCGCTTCCACCGCCCGGCGCCAGCATGCGGGCTGGGTGGCTATTTCTTCTGCGGTACGCGACATGCGCCGAGACTCCTCGTCAGTGCGGGACTGGTGCGGGATTTCCGATGTGCTGTGCATGAACGTCATGTGCATAGCAGCCGCCGGCGGGGCGCGGCAATGGTCCGCCGCCCGGCGGCGGTACCACGGGGGCCGGTGCGGGTGCCGTTGCACAAGTGATACTCGGGTGGTGTAGACCTTGTGTCCGAACTCGGGGGAAACTCGCAGTTCAGTAGTTTTTTGATCAGCAATGAGGGTGGGACAGCTGTGCAGCGGCGCGTGACAGGACTGACCGCGGCGGTGGCCGCACTGGGCATGGCGGGCGTGCTCGCCGGCTGCGGCGGTCCCGGCGACTCCGGCGACGTCACCCTCAAGCTGGTGGCCGCCGACTACGGCGACTCCGCGGCCAACAGCTCCCAGAAGTACTGGGACAAGGTCGTCAAGGGCTTCGAGGAAGAGAACCCCGGCATCAAGGTCGACGTCACCGTCCACTCCTGGAACGACGTGGACCGCGAGGTCAAGGAGATGGTCAAGAAGGGCGAGGCCCCCGACCTGGCGCAGATCGGCGCGTACGCCGACTACGCCGCGCAGGGCAAGCTCTACGAGGCCGACGAGCTCCTCTCCATCGCCACGCAGGCCGACTTCCTGGCCCCCCTCTCGCGCGCCGGCGAGGTCAACCGCATCCAGTACGGCATGCCGTTCGCCTCCTCCACCCGGCTGCTCTTCTACAACACCAAGCTCTTCAAGGACGCGAACCTCACGCCCCCGCAGAGCTGGAGCGAGCTGCAGTCCGACGCGAAGGCGCTGAAGGCGCGCGGCGTGAAGATCCCGTACGCGCTGCCGCTCGGCCCCGAGGAGGCGCCCGCCGAGACGCTGATGTGGATGCTCAGCGGCGGCGGCGGTTACACCGACAACGTCGGCTCGTACGCCATCGACTCCCCGCAGAACGCCAAGACGTTCGCCTGGCTCAGGGACGAGCTCGTCGGCAAGGGCCTGACCGGCCCGACGGCGCCCTCGGAGATGAACCGTGCCGAGGCCTTCGCGGCGTTCTCGCGCGGCGAGGTCGGCATGCTCAACGGCCACCCGACGCTGATGAAGATGGCCGCCAAGAAGGGCGTGAAGTTCGGCATGGTGCCGGCGCCCGGCGTCAACGGCAAGGCGCAGGCCACGATGGGTGTCGCCGACTGGATGATGGCGTTCAAGCAGAACGGCCACCGCAAGGAGGCCGGCAAGTTCCTGGACTACGCCTACAGCAAGAAGAACGTGCTGGAGTTCTCGAACGAGTACGACATCCTGCCGGTGACGACCTCCGCGTCCGAGGCGATGGCCAAGGACCGCGGCCACACCGAGCTGGGCAAGTTCCTCGACGAGCTGCCGACCTCGGAGCTGTACCCGGTGGGCAAGACGTCCTGGGCGCAGGTGTCGGCCGACATCAAGAAGGACATCGGCAAGACCGTCGGCGAGGGCGGCAACCCCAAGTCGGTGCTGAGCCGGATCCAGACCCGGGCGATGACCGAGGAGAACGCCGAGTAGCGTGCTGGCATGACCGATCACGAGTCCGACGAGCTCTCCGCGCGGGACCGTGCCGTGCTGGCGCTCGAACGGCGGCAGTGGACGGGGCCGGGAGCCAAGGAGCGTGCCATCCGCGAGGAGCTCGGGATGGTTCCGGTGCGCTACTACCAGATCCTGAACGCCCTCCTCGACGACACGCGCGCGCTCGCCCACGACCCGATTACGGTCAATCGGCTGCGCCGGGTGCGGGAGTCCCGGCGCGACGAGCGCTGACGCGGCTAAGGTCGGGCCCATGGGTGACCCTACGTACTCACTGTCGGACCGGCCCGACCCGTCGGACCGCCCCGAGCCCGAGACGCCCGCGGGGCGCGACGGCCTCGCCGCGCTGCTGGCCCGGCCCGAACGGGCCGTCGTGGCACTGGACTTCGACGGCACGCTCGCCCCGATCGTGCCCGACCCCGAGCAGGCCCGCGCCCATCCCGACGCGGTGCCCGTGCTCGCCGCGCTCGCCCCGCGCCTGCGGTCGGTGGCCGTGGTCACGGGCCGCCCGGCGGGCGTCGCCGTGCGGTACGGCGGCTTCGCGGGAGTGCCGGGCCTGGAGCACCTCGTCGTCCTCGGGCACTACGGCGCCGAGCGCTGGGACGCCGTCACCGGCACGGTGCGCGCCGCCGAGCCGCATCCCGGGGTCGCGGCCGCGCGCGCCGAGCTCCCGGGGTTCCTCGACGCGATCGGCGCCTGGCGCGGCACCTGGACCGAGGAGAAGGGCCGGGCCGTCGCGGTGCACACGCGCCGCGCGCAGGATCCGCAGGCCGCCTTCGAGGCGCTGCGGGAGCCGCTGGGCGAGCTGGCGGCCCGGCACGGCCTGATCGTCGAGCCCGGCCGTCTCGTCCTGGAGCTGCGGCCGCCCGGCATGGACAAGGGCGTGGCCCTCGGTGAGTACCTGCGGGAGGTGGGCGCCGAGTCCGTGCTCTACGCGGGGGACGACCTCGGCGACCTGCCCGCGTTCGGTGCCGTGGAGAAGCTCCGCTCGGACGGGATCGCGGGTCTGCTCGTGTGCAGCGGCAGTTCGGAGGTCGCGGAGCTGGCGGGCCGGGCCGACCTGGTGGTGGACGGCCCGGCCGGGGTGGTGCGGCTGCTGTCGTGGATCGGCGCTCAATGGGCTCGACCCGGTGCTCGACCCGACTGATCCGCGCCGATGTTGGGCGGGTTCGGGATCGGGTTGCCGAAGTAGTCGTGGGTGGTCCCGTCGGCGGTCGGCGTGCCCGCGCCCCGCGCCGGTGAACCGGCCTTCAGGCGTACGTCGCCGGGGATGCGCGGCGCGGTGGAGACGAGGCGCGGGTCGGCGTTCACGGCCTTCGGGTCGCGGGGCTGCGCGGTGTTCCAGTACAGGTTGCCCTCGTAGGTGCTGACCGTGTCCTTGATGGGGGAGCCCGTGCCGGGCGCGCCGACGAATATGTTGTCGCGGAAGGTGACGCCGGACGGCCCGTTGTTGGAGACGAGGGCGGTGTCGGAGCGGTCGGTGACGACCGTGTTGCGGTAGACCTGCGTGTCCGTCGAGGCGCCGCAGACGACGGAGATCACGGCGTAGGGCGACGCGGTGTTGCGGTCGTTGATGCTGATGTTGTCGTGGACGCGGTTGCCGTCGCTGACCGTGTCCTCGGCGTTGCAGACCAGCAGGAAGCCGCCCTCGTTGTCGTGGCTGTAGTTGTAGCGGTAGACGTTGCGGTTGTTGCCGCCGTCGATGTCGTACGCCATCGAGTCGCGCGTCCCGTGCCCGCCGGTCACCTCGTTGTACTGGTAGACCACGTCGTCGGACTGCCAGGCCCACAGGCCCGCGTTGTAGCCGCCGGAGCGCATGTTGAAGCCGTCGACGTAGTTGTGCTCGGCGAGCGCGCCCCTGGCCTTCTGCACGACGATGCCGTCGCCGCCCACGTCGTCCACCTTGTTGCGCCGGAACTGCACTCCCGTGGAGAGCCAGTTGGCGCCGTCGACGTCGCGGCCCCAGGTGGAGGAGGTGGCGATGCCGGTGCGGTCGACGTGGCGCACGGTGGAGTTCTGGACGCGGACGCCGTCGAAGCGGGTGGGTTTCGCGGTGCCCTGGACGGTGAAGAGGATGCCGCCGCTGGGGTCGGGGTCCTTGAAGTCGGCGCCGTTCACGTCGTGCACGTCCACCCCGTCGACGACGAAGTGGCGGGCCACGCCGTAGTCGGTGAGCCGGACGTAGAGGCCCGCGCGGCGCTCGGTGGTGGTGGCGGGGCCGGTGTTGGAGAGGTCCAGGTTCCGGATCTCCCACTGCTCGGTGTTCACCAGGTGGAGGGCCGCGCGGGCGCCGCCGCCCTCGATGCGCGGCTTGGCGGCACGCTTGCCGCCGTACGCGTCGATGCGCACGGGGGCGCCGGCCGCACCCGCACCTTTGGGAGCCAGCACCCCCGTGCAGCTCGTGCCCCGCTTGAGCAGGAGCCGGTCGCCGGGGCCGAAAGTGTGCCCGCTCGCCCTGGCCACCGTGCGCCAGGCCGCCCCGGCGGAGGTGCCGGACGAGGAGTCGTCGCCCGCGGCGCAGTCGACGTAGTAGGTGGATGCCTTCACGGAGGCGGAGGCGGCGAAGGCGGAGGCCCCCGAGGCGGCGGGTGCCGACGGGGCCGCCGCTGCCGCCAGGACCACGGCTGCCACGATGCTCGTGCGACGCAGAGTCATGCCGTGGACCGTAGTGACGCCCGGGCCCCGGCGCCCATGGACAAACGGAAGGGGTGCTTGGACTGCCCGGGGTCAGCCGGTGAGCGCCCGCAGCTGGTCCAGGAACCACTGTGCGGGCGGCAGCGCGGTCGCCGCCGCCGCGAGGCGCTTGGTGCGTTCGGCGCGCTCGTCCTGCGGCATGAGGAGGCCCGCGTGCAGCGCCTCGGCCGTGGCCGTCACGTCGAACGGGTTCACGGAGAGGGCGTCCTCGGCGAGCTCCTCGTGGGCGCCCGCCTCCCGCGAGAGGACCAGCGCGCAGCCCTCGTCGGAGACGACGGGGACCTCCTTCGCGACGAGGTTCATGCCGTCGCGGATGGGGTTGACCAGGGCGACGTCCGCCATCCGGTAGGCGGCGAGGGAGCGTGCGAAGTCGTCCTCGACGTGCAGGACCACCGGGGTCCAACCGTCCGTCCCGTACGTGGAGTTGATCTCCTCGGCGACCCGGGAGACCTCCAGCGTGTAGTCGCGGTAGACGGCGAGGTCCTGCCGGGAGGGGTAGGCGAAGGCGACGTGCACGACGCGCTCGCGCCACTCGGGGCGGGTGTCGAGCAGCTCCCGGTAGGCCAGCAGGCCGCGCACGATGTTCTTGGACAGCTCGGTGCGGTCCACCCGGACGATCAGCCTGCGGTCCTCGCCCGCCTGCTCCCGCAGCGCCCGCATCCGCTCCTCGACGTCGTCCCGCCGCGACCGCTCCCGCAGGAAGTCCGCGTCCGCGCCGAGCCCGTGCACCCCGATCCGGGTGCCCGACGTGCCGCCGACGACCCGCACGCAGCACTCGGTGAACGCGTCCGCCCACCGCCCGGTGAGGAAGCCGAGCCGGTCCGCGCCGAGCATCCCGCGCAGCAGCTGTTCGGCCACGTCGTCGGGGAGCATCCGGAAGTAGTCGGCGGGCGCCCACGGGGTGTGCGAGAAGTGGCCGATGCGCAGGTCCTCGCGGAGCTCGCGGAGCATGCCCGGCACCAGCGCCAGGTGGTAGTCCTGCACCAGGACCGCCGCCCCCGGCGCCGCCTCCTGGGCCAGCGCCTCGGCGAACGCCCGGTTGTACGTCTCGTACGCCGTCCACTGCGCGCGGAACTCCGGTCCGAAGGCCGGTTCCAGCGGTGTCTGGTAGAGCATGTGGTGGACGAACCACAGCACCGAGTTCGCGATGCCGTTGTACGCGTCCGCGTGGACGGCCGCGTCGATGTCCAGCATCCGCACGCCGGGCTCCCCGACGCCGCGCCGCACCGCCTCGCGGTCGCCGTCGCCGAGCGCCGCGCAGATCCACAGGGCGTCGGCGTCGTCGCCGATGGCGCTGAGTCCGGAGACCAGCCCGCCACCGCCACGTTTGGCGCTGAGCTCCCCGTCCTCTCCCACGGTGTACGAGACGGGGCCGCGGTTGGACGCGACGAGGACGTGTGCTGCTGACGGTGCGGACTCGGAGACCATGTGGCAGAACGTAGCCCGTCCCGGAAACGCTCAAACGTACGGCGGCCGGACTCCCCGGGAAGGGGGTCCGGCCGCCGTACGCCGTCGTGCGGGGCGGGTCAGTCGCGGCGTCCGCGTGACGCGACGAGTGCGAGCACGCCGAACCCGCACAGCGCGGCCGCGGCCCCGCTGTAGAGCAGGGTCGGGGAGTGGCCCGTCGCGGCGAGCTCACCGCGCGCGGCGTCCTGCTGCCCGCCGTTCTGCCGCGGTCCGGGCTGCGGCTGTCCGGGCTGTTCCGCCGCCGGTGCGGGCCGTCCCTGGACCCGCCGGGCGAGGATCGCCGAGGTGCAGGGGTCGTCGCCGCCGCGCCTGGTCTTCGCGCAGTTGCTGCCCGGTGCCGTCACGGTGATGACGGTGACCTTGCCGGGGGTGCAGGACACCTTGACCCGCTGGGTGATGGTGACCTTGCCCTTGGCGGGGACGTTGCCCTGCCACACGTAGGCGGAGCCCCGCTTGGTGATCCTGCCCGCGCTGGCGACGGGCTTGGTGCCGGGCCGCACGGGCCAGGACGCGGTGGCGCCGATGCGGGGGTCGCGCGAGGGGTTGCGCACGGTGATCGTGTTCGTGGTCGAGCCGCACGGGGGGACGACCCGGCGGGCGGGGGAGCTGCCCACGACGACCGGTGGCTCGGGCAGGTCGATGACCGGCTCGGACGTGCAGTTCGGGTCGGTGCTGCCCTTGTCGCAGTTGGAGCGCGGGGTCAGGACGTCGACGTTGTTGAGCAGCTTGCCGTCGCCGCCGACCGGATCGTCGACGGTGACCGAGTACGTGACGGTCGCGGTCTCGCCGGGGCCGATGTCCCCGACGTAGCCGATCCTCGGTTTCGTGTACGAGACGGTTCCGGTCGAGGCCTTCGCGTCGTGGTTGTACGTCGCGTCGTCGAGGTTGCCGCTCAGGTCGTCGCTGAACTTCGCGCCGGGGTAGGGCAGTTTGCTGATGTTCTTCGCCTTGACCGTGTACGTCAGCTTGTCGCCCGGCTGCACCTTCGCGGGCGAGGCGGTCTTGGTGACCTCCAGGTCGGGCACCGGCACGGAGAGCGCCAGCTGGGAGGGGACGTACACGTCGCCGGTGCTGGTGAAGGTCAGCTTCGCCGACTCGGCGCCCACGGGGATCGCCCCGTCCGGCACCTCGAACGCCTTGGCGTCGATGCTCAGGTTGTTGCGGTACTTGGGATCGACCGCGCCGTCGTCCTCGCTGACGAAGAAGTTGTCGGCCTTGCCGGAGTGCGGCTCGGTGACCGGTTTGCCGTCGACGAGGAACCGGTCGCCCTTGGTGTTCCAGTCGCCCTCGTACGCGGTCACGCTGGCGTGGATGTCGCCCGCGGTGCGGTAGAAGCCGTCGACGGGGACGGTGGTGGAGCCGTCCGGGGCCGCGGCGCGCCTGGTCGAGCGCTGGATGACGTGGCCGCCCCAGATGTAGACGTTGCGGCGGTCCGGCGCGTACTGCTCGTTCGGCCCGTCGTACTTGTAGACGACGGTCAGCGACCAGCCGCCGACGCAGCCCTGGCCGGACGGCGCCCAGACGTTGCCGACGGCGACCTCGACGGGGCTGCCGGTGGGCGCGCCCCGGAAGGCGTCGGTGACGTCGGCCTCGGCGGTGTAGTAGTGCGGGCCCTGCGTCGCGTTCGGGGAGCGGACCGCGTTCTCGACGTTCACCGTGGACTGGGCGCCGCCGCCGACGCGGATGACCGGGCTCGTGGTGAGCGGGTCGCCGGGCGCCGGGTCGACGGGCTTGTTGCCCTCGCGGTTGAGGTCGCAGATGTCGCGCACGGTCCTGCCGAAGCGGTGCGTGCCCGCGTTGCCGCCCCAGAACAGGCGCGCGTAGTCGACCCGGGCGCCCGGCGGGATGGCCACCCTGCCGGTGCTGGAGTCGAAGGTGCCGGTCAGGCCAGCGGTGTCGATGCGGCGCTCGATGAAGTTGTTGTTGTTCTTCGTGCCCTTGGCCTGCTGGGTCTCCTTGCAGGAGGCGGCCACGTCGGCGGGGCTCGTCGGGCAGTCGAGGACCGTGTTGCCGATGGTCTTGAAGTCCCCGTACAGCGATTCGTCGTAGCGCTTCGCGAAGGGCTCGATGACCTCCGCGGAAGCGGGTGTCGCGGTCGCGGTGAGCACCCCGGCGGCGACGGTGGCGGTGGCGAGCGTCAGTCCGCCCGCTCGCCGCATGGCTCTCATGGCATCTCGTGCCCACATACGTCTGACCCACATAAAAGGGAAATGTAGGCAAAACGCATGATATCCGGCGGTTACGCCACGCGACGCCGCGCATACTCGGCGATATCGGCCATGGGTGGCCGCTCCTCCGTGTCCACCGGATGGGTCCTCGGCTCGAACCCGTGCTCGCCACGGACGAACTGCGTGAGCTCGGGACGTACGAGATGGCCGCGCGCGAGCCGCAGCTGCGCCGTCCGGTAGATCGCCGCCGCCATCCGCCCGAGCGCCTGCCCGTCCTGGTGCCGGTGCCTGCGCACCCCCACGTCGACCTGCGCCAGCGCGTCCAGGCCCACGGTGTGCAGCGCGTCGACGAGCAGGCCCAGTTCCACGCCGTACCCGACGGGGAACGGCAGCCGCTCCAGGAGCGACCTGCGGGCCGCGTACTCACCGCCCAGCGGCTGTACGAATCCGGCCAACTGCGGCCAGTGCATGTTGAGCAGCGGCCGCGCCATCAGCTCCGTGACCCGGCCGCCCTGCCCGGCGGCCCCGGCCAGCGGCCGGTCGTACATCGCCTTCACGAACGCCACGTCGGGGTCGGTGAGCAGCGGGCCCACGATGCCCGAGACGAAGTCCGCCGAGAAGTCCTTCAGGTCCGCGTCGACGAACGCCACGATGTCGCCGCCCGTCACCAGCAGCGAGCGCCACAGCACCTCGCCCTTGCCCGGGACCGCCGGCACGCTCGGCAGGATCGCGTCACGGTGGACGACCTTGGCGCCCGCCGCCGCGGCGACCTCGGCCGTGCGGTCCGTGGAGCCGGAGTCGATCACCAGGAGCTCGTCGACCAGCGGAACCTTCTCCATCAGCTCACGGCGGATCTCGGCGACGATCTCGCCGACCGTCCCCTCCTCGTCGAGCGCGGGCAGCACGACGCTCACCGACGCGCCGCCCGCCCGTTTGGCGGCGGCCAGCCGGTCCCGCGGGCGGTCGGCGACGGACCAGGAACGCCTGCTCAGCCAGTGCTCGACCTCTTCCAGCACGGTCGTGGTCCTCCCGTATGTGATCCATCTCGCGGTTCGGACGACTATCTCAAGGGTCCGGGGCTTCGGTTACAGTCTTGAACAACGCCGGTGACCATCGCATGTCGGGGTCGCCGCCGCGTTGAGATCGACAACTGAAACCCACAATCGAATACCGCTCATCCAGAGGGGCAGAGGGAAACGGCCCGTTGAAGCCCCGGCAACCCTCCCGCCGACCGCGAGGTCACGGTGGGGAAGGTGCCAATTCCGTCTTGCGGCGAGATGCGTCGCGAGAAAGATGAGGAGAAAGGGCCTCGCCTCCATGGCTGTGCAGACTGTCGCCACCGAAAGCACCACCCCTTCCGTAGACCTCGGGCCCGCCTCCGGCCTCTCCTGCCGTGAGTGCGGCACCAAGTTCCCGCTCGGTCCGATCTTCGCCTGTGCCGAGTGTTTCGGCCCCCTCGAAGTTGCGTACGACCTGCCGCTCGGCGACCCGGAAGCCCTCCGCAAGCAGATCGAGGCAGGCCCCGCCAACATCTGGCGCTACGCCCCCCTCCTGCCCGTCCCCGCCGACGTGGCCGACAAGCCGAACCTGAACCCCGGCTGGACCAAGCTGGTCAAGGCCGACAACCTCGCCGCGGAACTCGGCATCCAACAGGGCAAGTTGTTCGTTAAGGACGACTCCGGCAACCCCACGCACTCCTTCAAGGACCGGGTCGTCGCGCAGGCGCTCGAAGCGGCGCGCGCCTTCGGCTTCACCACCCTGTCGTGCTCCTCCACCGGCAACCTCGCGGGCGCCGTCGGCGCCGCCGCGGCCCGCGCCGGTTTCCGCTCCTGCGTGTTCATCCCGCACGACCTGGAGCAGGGCAAGGTCGTCATGGCCGCGGTCTACGGCGGCGAGCTCGTCGGCATCGAGGGCAACTACGACGACGTGAACCGCTTCTGCTCCGAGCTCATCGGCGACCCGCTGGGCGAGGGCTGGGGCTTCGTCAACGTCAACCTGCGGCCGTACTACGGCGAGGGCTCCAAGACCCTCGCGTACGAGATCTGCGAGCAGCTCGGCTGGGAGCTGCCCGACCAGCTGGTCATCCCGATCGCCTCCGGCTCGCAGCTCACGAAGATCGACAAGGGGCTCAAGGAGCTCATCGCCCTCGGCCTCGTCGAGGACAAGCCCTACAAGATCTTCGGCGCGCAGGCCGAGGGCTGCTCGCCGGTGTCGGCGGCCTTCAAGGCGGGCCAGGACGTGGTCCGCCCGCAGAAGCCGAACACGATCGCCAAGTCGCTGGCGATCGGCAACCCGGCCGACGGGCCGTACGTCCTGGACATCGCGCGGCGCACCGGCGGTGCGGTGGAGGACGTCGACGACGAGCAGGTCGTCGACGCGATCGAGCTGCTCGCCCGGAGCGAGGGGATCTTCGCGGAGACCGCGGGCGGCGTGACGGTGGGCGTCACGAAGAAGCTGGTCGAGGCGGGCCTCATCGACCCCTCCCGCACCACGGTGGTGTTGAACACCGGCGACGGCCTCAAGACGCTGGATGCCGTTGCCGAGAGGTCTCAGGCGACCGCCACGATCAAGCCCAGCCTCGACGCGTTCCGCTCCGCGGGTCTTGCCAAGTAGGCACCGCTTCCGTCTGCGGGGCCGTCGTGGCTGGTCGCGCAGTTCCCCGCGCCCCTCACGGGGCCGTACCCAGAGGTGAATCCCATGAGCGTCAACGTCCGCATCCCCACCATTCTCCGCACCTACACCGACGGCAAGTCCGAGGTCGCCGCCGAGGGCGCGAACCTCGGTGAGGTCATCGCCGATCTGGAGAAGAAGCACACCGGCATCGCCGCCCGCGTCCTGGACGACCAGGGCAAGCTGCGCCGTTTCGTCAACGTGTACGTGAACGACGACGACGTCCGTTTCGAGCAGGGCCTGGAGACGGCCACGCCGGACGGCGCGGGCGTCTCGATCATTCCCGCCGTCGCCGGCGGCTGATCTTTACGCAACCACCCTGCGTTATCTGAATTGCCCCCTCCGCGAGAGAAACGGAGGGGGCAATTCTGCATGGTTGAGCGCGGTACAGTTGGGAAGCGTGCTTCGCCGTCAGTGCCGAGTGCATATACGAAGTCGGCCTGGAGCCGACAAGAAGTAGCCAAAGAGCGCTGCCCATTTGATCCTTATGCGGCATTTGCCTGGCCCGACTTGCCCTGAATTCTGTTGAATTCTCCGCATATTACCGATCGGGCGTGCCCAGAATTCTCGTCCGATTGACCTGTTGCAGACGGCAGTTGGACAGATACATTCAGCGGCGGTCGACGCGTTCCGGCGCACACCCCTACCAGTGGGGGGTGAGGTCTGACCCGGGTCCGCGAAGTGCGGTCCTGTGCAAGGGCCAGTAATAGGGGAGTTAGGCATGGCTCAGGGCACCGTCAAGTGGTTCAACGCGGAGAAGGGGTACGGCTTCATCGCGGTCGACGGTGGTGCGGATGTTTTCGTCCACTACAGCGCGATCCAGATGGACGGTTACCGCACCCTTGAAGAAGGTCAGCGAGTCGAGTTCGAGATCTCGCAGGGCCAGAAGGGTCCGCAGGCGGACATGGTCAAGCTCGCCGTCTAGCTCGGCGCGACCGACCACCGAAGCAAGCATCGCGAGGGGCTCGTATCCCATCCGGGGTACGGGCCCCTCGTGTGCGCCCGGGGTGTCCGGGGTAGGCCAGGGGCCTGTCCGGTATCTGCGAGAGGCGCTTGCACTCGCAGGGGTCGAGTGCTAATCATTGGGCTTAGCACTCTCCCAGTGAGAGTGACAGAACTTGGATCGGGTCGGTGAGGCCCGCAGGCCGGGTGGGGCAAGGAACCACAAGGGCTGCAGGCCGTCCGTCGCGGGCACCAGCACGGTCCGTTTGCGTTTCCACCGCGTCCGGGAGGACCACTTCACATGGCCAAGATCATCGCGTTCGACGAGGAGGCACGGCGCGGCCTCGAGCGCGGCATGAACCAGCTCGCCGACGCCGTCAAGGTGACCCTGGGCCCCAAGGGTCGCAACGTCGTCCTCGAGAAGAAGTGGGGCGCCCCCACGATCACCAACGATGGTGTTTCCATCGCCAAGGAGATCGAGCTCGAGGACCCGTACGAGAAGATCGGCGCC
This sequence comes from Streptomyces atriruber, assembly GCF_001418325.1. Lineage (GTDB taxonomy): Bacteria > Actinomycetota > Actinomycetes > Streptomycetales > Streptomycetaceae > Streptomyces > Streptomyces atriruber. The sequence continues at coordinate 12,908 of NZ_LIPN01000226.1, forward strand.
GAGCTGGTCAAGGAGGTCGCGAAGAAGACGGACGACGTCGCCGGTGACGGCACGACGACCGCGACCGTCCTGGCCCAGGCCCTGGTGCGCGAGGGTCTGCGCAACGTGGCCGCCGGTGCCAACCCGATGGCCCTCAAGCGCGGCATCGAGAAGGCCGTCGAGGCCGTCTCGGGCGCCCTGCTCGAGCAGGCGAAGGATGTCGAGACCAAGGAGCAGATCGCTTCGACGGCCTCCATCTCCGCCGCCGACACCCAGATCGGCGAGCTCATCGCCGAGGCGATGGACAAGGTCGGCAAGGAAGGCGTCATCACGGTCGAGGAGTCGCAGACCTTCGGTCTCGAGCTCGAGCTCACCGAGGGCATGCGCTTCGACAAGGGCTACATCTCGGCGTACTTCGCGACCGACATGGAGCGCATGGAGGCGGCCCTGGATGACCCGTACATCCTGATCGTCAACTCCAAGATCTCCAACGTGAAGGACCTCCTTCCGCTCCTGGAGAAGGTCATGCAGTCGGGCAAGCCGCTGCTGATCATCGCCGAGGACGTCGAGGGCGAGGCCCTGTCCACGCTGGTCGTCAACAAGATCCGTGGCACCTTCAAGTCCGTCGCCGTCAAGGCTCCGGGCTTCGGTGACCGCCGCAAGGCCATGCTCGGCGACATCGCCATCCTCACCGGTGGCACCGTCATCTCCGAGGAGGTCGGCCTCAAGCTGGAGAACGCCGGTCTCGACCTGCTCGGCCGCGCCCGCAAGGTCGTCATCACCAAGGACGAGACGACCATCGTCGACGGCGCCGGTGACAGCGACCAGGTCCAGGGCCGCGTGAACCAGATCCGCGCCGAGATCGAGAACAGCGACTCGGACTACGACCGCGAGAAGCTCCAGGAGCGCCTCGCGAAGCTCGCCGGCGGCGTCGCCGTCATCAAGGCGGGCGCGGCCACCGAGGTCGAGCTCAAGGAGCGCAAGCACCGCATCGAGGACGCCGTTCGCAACGCGAAGGCGGCCGTCGAAGAGGGCATCGTCGCCGGTGGTGGCGTGGCGCTGCTGCAGGCCGCCGCGGTCTTCGAGAAGCTCGAGCTCGACGGTGACGAGGCGACCGGCGCCAACGCCGTGAAGCTCGCGCTGGAGGCCCCGCTCAAGCAGATCGCCGTCAACGGTGGTCTCGAGGGTGGCGTCGTCGTGGAGAAGGTCCGCAACCTCACCGTCGGCCACGGCCTCAACGCCGCGACCGGTGAGTACGTGGACATGATCGCCGAGGGCATCCTCGACCCGGCGAAGGTGACGCGCTCTGCCCTGCAGAACGCCGCCTCCATCGCCGCGCTGTTCCTCACCACCGAGGCCGTCATCGCCGACAAGCCCGAGAAGGCCGGCGCTGCCGCCGCCCCGGGTGGCATGCCGGGCGGTGACATGGACTTCTGATCGGCCTCTGGTTGATCACTGTCCTGACGTACCGAGGGCGGCACTCCTTCTCAGGAAGGGGTGCCGCCCTCGGGCGTTCCGCCGTGCTACGGCAGCCGGTCCAGGATCCAGGTGCAGAGTTCCTCGGTGACCAGGGTGTGGCCCTCGTTCTGCGAGGCGCAGCGGAATTCGTCCAGCTCGCTGTCCTTCGCCGCGGCCTCCGTCACCGGCTCGTACAGCTTCTCGTGGGTGTCGATGTCGCGCAGGGCGATCGCGCTGACCGTCGGCACGAAGCAGTGCTCGCGGATGTCCGCCTCGGAGCGGAGGCCGATCAGGGCCGGGACCTTGTTCAGCTCGTCGGCGAGGATGCCGAAGCCCTCCAGGGTGCCGCCCGGGGCGCCGTCGATCTCCGGCAGCCCCGAGGTGTTGACGTGCGGCCTGCGCAGGGTCACCACCCGCAACTGCGCGACGAGTTCGTCCTCGCCCGCGGGCTGCGTGTACAGCCGCGTGCCGGTGATGGCGATCCCCTTCCCGTGGAAGGCCTGCTCACCGGGGCGGATCCCGTTGCTCTCCCCGATGCGCACCCCGTTGGCCACGCCGATCTTCCTGGGCCGCGACGGCCACCCGCCGACCCGCTCCAGCTCCGCGAGGAACGTGCCGCGCTCCTTGTCCGTCTCCGGGCTGTCCCGCCACTCCGAGATGTGCTGCCACAGCAGTTGCCGTGCGGCCGGGCTGTTCATCTGGTTCGAGAACGCGGCGTTGAGGCTGCGGATGTAGTGCGCGAACGCCTGCAGCGCGATGGGGATCCAGGCGCCGCGGTGCGGGCTGTCGTACGAGAAGTAGAGGGCGGTCTGGTGGTCGTTCTCCGGCCCGCCGTCGTGCTCCATCTTCGCCAGCGCGTACCGCGTCACGAGTCCGCCCATGCTGAACCCGCCCACCGTCAGCGGGTGGTCGCCCGTACGACGGGCCGTCGCCTCCAGGATCGCGGCCCGCACGACCTCCGCGTTCTCCAGGATCGAGGCGCTGCGCTCGTCGTAGCCGACGAGGACGACGTCGTAACCGCGCCCGCGCAGCGCGCTGATGAACGCGTACGGGCCGCGCTCCATGATCTGCCAGGAGAAGTCGAGGTCGCTGGGCCCCGAGCTGAAGCCGTCGCCGATGATGACCGGCCGGGTCAGCCCCTTCTTGGGGTCGGCCAGGTACACCCACGCGGTGCCGCCCGGCAACGCCCACGTGTCGTCCGGCGCGGGCGCCTCGGCGGGGGCCTCCCTCGCCTCCTTCGGGCCGGGGGCCAGGATGATGCGGGCGGCGGCCCCGATCGCCTCGGCCATCTCGCGCTCGTCGAGTTGCTCCAGGTCGGGCTGAGTGGGCTCGTTGGAGTCGGTCATGAGGGTCCCCTCCGGTCGTGTCCGGTCGTGCCGCTTCGATGACGTGGGGTGCCATCATCGCTACGCGCGGTGATCGGGGGCAGGCCCCCGACGGCCTTTCGGCCAGGGCGCGTTCGGCCGTTCCCCGGCGGGGGAGGGGCGGGGGCCGGGGA
>NZ_LIPN01000227.1 GCF_001418325.1 Streptomyces atriruber
CGCCACGCGCGCGTGGCGGTGGGCGTGCTCGTAGGGGTGCAGGATTTCGCCGACGCGCTTCCACGCGCGCGGGTGGCGCGCCATGTCCTCCGCGAGGCGCCGGAAGTCGAACCCGTCGAGCAGGGCGAGGAGTTCGCGTCGCACGGGACGCGGCAGGCCGCGCAGGCGCGGGAGTTCGAGCAGGTCGGGGTCGCCCGCGGAGCGCACGACGAGGATGCGCAGCACGTCGGTGGCCGTGTCCGCGTACCGCTCGACCAGGGGACGCACCTCGGGCAGATCGAGGAGCGGGGCGAGGGCGAGCGCCTTGCTCTCGCGCAGCGGAATGACGGCCGGGAGCCACTGCGCGGCGGCGGCCGGGTCCAGGTGCCCGAGGAGGAGGACGAGGTCGTCGTGGTCCTGCGGGTTCAGGGGCGTGCGGCGGGCGAGCAGCGCGGTGAGTTCGGCGGCGGCGTCGCCGGGGGCGCCGAGGCGCAGGGTGCGCAGGACGGGGCCGCCGTCACCGCCCAGGTCGGCGCCGGTGGCGAGCCAGGGGTCGATGGGGCCGTCGGTCTCGTAGCGCTTGTCGCAGATCGGGCACTCGTACCACTCGCAGCACTGGTCGCAGCAGTACCAGACCTCCCTCTTCGCGCCGAGGCAGCCGTCGCACAGGAGGTGGGCGCAGGGGTCGAGCGCGCGCACGCGCGCCTCGGTGCCCGCGCAGTTCATGCAGGGCTGGTGCGGCTGCGCGGCGAGGTGCTCGGCGACGACGGTGACGTACCGCTCGTACGCGGGCTGGTACGCGGTCTCGGCGGGGAACCGCGCGAACAGCGGGGCGTGGTGCCGGTCGGAGCCCAGCAGGGCGTCGACGTCGGCGAGCAGCTTGCGCCCGGTCTCCGCGAGGTCCTCGGTGGACAGCGCGGTCAGCGCGCGGCGCAGCGGAGCGGTCAGCAGGTGTCCGCGGTCGGCGAGTTCGGCTTCGAGGACGACGACACCGGCACCGGTCACGGCGGACGGGCCGGGGCCCCCGGGGACGTACACGCTCTGCCGACGGCGCAGCAGCAGCCCCGCGAGGTCGTCGGTCATCGTCGTCATCAGGTCCCACCCCCGTGGTGCAGAGAAAGGCGGGGGCGGGGAGTGGGTGCGCTACGGATCTTTTGCAGAGAAGGAAAGAAGGAAGCACACCACGGAGCCGCCCCCGCGTACGCAACGGTACGCGGGGGCGGAATGCGGGTCACATGATTATCGCCGGGCAGGGATCGCCCTCAAGGGGCGCGGGCAACTGCACGACCAGCCCTTGATGACCCGCGGAGGCCGACGGCGGGCGGCCCGGCGGATGAGCATGCCGAACCGCCCACGCCGCCCGAGGCGACTAGCCCTCGATGGACGTCATCACGTGCTTGATGCGCGTGTAGTCGTCGAAGCCGTACGCCGAGAGGTCCTTGCCGTAGCCGGACTTCTTGAAGCCGCCGTGCGGCATCTCCGCCACCAGCGGGATGTGCGTGTTGATCCAGACGCAGCCGAAGTCGAGGACCTTGGACATGCGCATCGCGCGCGCGTGGTCCTTCGTCCAGACGGAGGAGGCGAGCGCGTACTCGACGCCGTTCGCGTACTCGACGGCCTGCGCCTCGTCCGTGAAGGACTGGACGGTGATGACCGGGCCGAAGACCTCGTTCTGGATGATCTCGTCGTCCTGCTTGAGGCCCGAGACGACGGTCGGGGCGTAGAAGTAGCCCTTCTCGCCGACCCGCTGGCCGCCCGCCTCGACCTTGGCGTGCGCGGGCAGCCGGTCGATGAAGCCGGAGACCTGCTTCAGCTGGTTGGCGTTGTTGAGCGGGCCGTACAGCACGTCCTCGTCGTCCGGCTGGCCGGTCTTCGTGTCGGCGGCCGCCTTGGCGAGCGCGGTCACGAAGTCGTCGTGGATGGACTCGTGGACGAGCACGCGCGTGGCGGCCGTACAGTCCTGGCCCGCGTTGAAGAAGCCCGCCATGGAGATGTCCTCGACGGCCTTGGCGATGTCGGTGTCCTCGAAGACCACGACCGGAGCCTTGCCGCCGAGCTCCAGGTGGACGCGCTTGAGGTCCTTGGAGGCGGACTCGGCGACCTGCATGCCGGCGCGCACGGAGCCGGTGATGGAGGCCATCGCCGGGGTGGGGTGCTCGACCATGGCGCGGCCGGTGTCGCGGTCGCCCGTGACGACGTTGAAGACGCCGGGCGGCACGATGGAGCCGATGATCTCGGCCATCAGGACGGTCGACGCGGGGGTCGTGTCCGACGGCTTGAGGACGACCGTGTTGCCCGCGGCGAGCGCCGGGGCGAACTTCCAGACGGCCATCATCATCGGGTAGTTCCACGGCGCGACCTGCGCGCAGACGCCGATCGGCTCGCGGCGGATGATGGAGGTCAGGCCCTCCATGTACTCGCCGGCGGCACGGCCTTCGAGCATCCGGGCCGCGCCCGCGAAGAAGCGGATCTGGTCGACCATGGGCGGGATCTCTTCGGACCGGGTGAGCCCGGTCGGCTTGCCCGTGTTCTCGACCTCGGCGGCGATGAGCTCCTCGGCCCGCTCCTCGAACGCGTCAGCGATCTTGAGCAGGGCCTTCTGCCGCTCGGCGGGCGTCAGGTCGCGCCAGGCGGGGAACGCGTCGGCGGCGGCCTTCATCGCGGCGTCCACGTCGGCCTGGGCCGACAGCGGCGCGGTCGCGTACGCCTCGCCGGTCGCCGGGTTGATGACCTCGGTGGTCCGTCCGTCGGCCGCGTCCCGGAATTCTCCGTTGATGTAGTTGCGCAGACGGCGCAGCTCGGTGGTCACTTCCGCGGCCCTCCAAGTCAGATGTCCAGTGGATGAGACACCCACCCTAGTCGCTGCACCGACGCTTTCAACATACCCAGCTGCCCAGAACTGCGGAATCCGTGAGGATTGAAGCTCCAGACAACGAATTTCATCGATCTGGCCTTGCGGAAGTGACGAGACGTCGTGCACAGTGAGGTCGTGGCCAGTCGCAGCGCAGACCCCAGCACCCCTCGCAGCTCCCGCACCGGAAACCCTGGCGGAAGCGGCAGTGGGAACGGCACCCCTCCCGTGGACGCCGTATCTCTGGCGATCATCGAACAGCTCCAGGAGGACGGACGCCGTCCGTACGCCGCCATCGGCAAGGCCGTCGGCCTGTCCGAGGCGGCCGTGCGCCAGCGCGTCCAGAAGCTGCTCGACCAGGGCGTGATGCAGATCGTCGCCGTCACGGACCCGCTCACCGTGGGCTTCCGCAGGCAGGCGATGGTCGGCATCGACGTCGAGGGCGATGTGGACCCGGTCGCGGACGCCGTGGCCGCCATGCCGGAGGCCGAGTACGTGGTGATGACCGCGGGCTCGCACGACCTCCTCGTGGAGATCGTCTGCGAAGACGACGACCACCTGCTCGAAGTCATCAACAAGCGCATCCGCGCCCTCCCCGGCGTGCGCTCCACCGAGAGCTTCGTCTACCTCAAGCTCAAGAAGCAGACCTATATGTGGGGAACCCGATAGCCGTGAGCAAGGACCTCAGCCAGACCGCCTACGACCACCTGTGGATGCACTTCACCCGCATGTCGTCGTACGAGAACGCGCCCGTCCCCACCATCGTGCGTGGCGAGGGCACCTACATCTACGACGACAAGGGCAAGAAGTACCTGGACGGCCTGTCCGGCCTCTTCGTCGTCAACGCGGGCCACGGCCGTCACGAGCTCGCCGAGACCGCCTACAAGCAGGCGCAGGAGCTGGCCTTCTTCCCGGTGTGGAGCTACGCCCACCCGAAGGCCGTCGAGCTGGCGGAACGTTTGGCCGACTACGCGCCGGGCGACCTCAACAAGGTCTTCTTCACCACCGGCGGCGGCGAGGCCGTCGAGACCGCGTGGAAGCTGGCGAAGCAGTACCACAAGCTCAACGGCAACCACACGAAGTACAAGGTCATCTCGCGCGCGGTCGCCTACCACGGCACCCCGCAGGGCGCCCTGTCCATCACCGGACTCCCGGCCCTGAAGGCCCCCTTCGAGCCGCTGGTCCCCGGCGCGCACAAGGTGCCGAACACCAACATCTACCGCGCCCCGATCCACGGCGACGACCCCGAGGCCTTCGGCCGCTGGGCCGCCGACCAGATCGAGCAGGAGATCCTCTTCGAGGGCCCGGAGACGGTCGCGGCCGTCTTCCTGGAGCCGGTGCAGAACGCGGGCGGCTGCTTCCCGCCCCCGCCCGGCTACTTCCAGCGCGTGCGCGAGATCTGCGACCAGTACGACGTGCTGCTCGTCTCGGACGAGGTCATCTGCGCCTTCGGCCGCCTCGGCACGATGTTCGCCTGCGACAAGTTCGGCTACGTCCCGGACATGATCACCTGCGCCAAGGGCATGACCTCGGGCTACTCCCCGATCGGCGCGTGCATCATCTCGGACCGCATCGCCGAGCCGTTCTACAAGGGTGACAACACCTTCCTGCACGGCTACACCTTCGGCGGCCACCCCGTCTCGGCCGCGGTCGGCATCGCCAACCTCGACATCTTCGAGAAGGAGGGCCTGAACCAGCACGTCCTCGACAACGAGGACGCGTTCCACCAGACCCTCCGCAAGCTGCTCGACCTGCCGATCGTCGGCGACGTCCGCGGCAACGGCTTCTTCTACGGCATCGAGCTCGTGAAGGACAAGGCCACCAAGGAGACGTTCAACGACGAGGAGACCGAGCGCGTCCTGTACGGCTTCCTCTCCAAGGCGCTGTACGACAACGGCCTGTACTGCCGCGCCGACGACCGCGGCGACCCGGTCGTCCAGCTCGCCCCGCCGCTGATCTCCACCCAGGAGACCTTCGACGAGATCGAGGGCATCCTGCGGCAGGTCCTCACGGAGGCGTGGACGAAGCTCTGATCGCTTCGTAGCAGTTTGTGATCAACACCGGCCCGGGGCCGCCGTTCGAGTGAGAACGAGCGCCCCCGGGCCGCGTCGTTTCCGGGCAAGTCCGCCTGAATCCCTACCGTGCCCAGTGACCGATCGGCCCCGCCTTCGTTCCCCCGTACGGGGGAGTCGAGCTGATCTGAACCGAGGTGTACGCCATGGTGGCCCCGCCGGACAACGACGTGCTGTGGGCACGCGCACTACATGTCACGCACAACGGCTCCCCCGCTCTCACCGGCGTGTCGCTCGGTGTCCGCGAGGGCGAGATCCTCGCCGTCACCGGCCCCCGCGGCAGCGGCAAGACGACCCTGTTGCAGTGCCTCTCGGGCCAGCTCCTCGCCCAGCAGGGCGAGGTGTGGTTCAACAGCACCCCCGTCCACACGATGGGTCCCCTCGTACGCGAACGGCTGCGCCGCGACCGCTTCGGCTGGATCGACCCCGAGCCGCACCTCGTCCCCGAGCTCACCGCCTGGGAGAACGTCGCCCTGCCGATGATGCTGCGCGGCTCCTCGCACCGGGTCTCCAAGCCCGCCGCGCAGGAGTGGCTGGACCGCCTCGACATCGGCGGCTGCGCACGCAAGCGCCCGCACGCGCTCCGCCAGTCCGAGCGGCAGCGCGTCGCCATCGCCCGCGCCCTGGTCACCACGCCGTCCGTGCTCTTCGCCGACGAGCCCACCGCTCCCCTGCACCGCGCCGACCACACGCTCGCGCTGCGCACCCTGACGACGGCGGCCCGCTCGCACGGCATCACGGTCGTCCTCGCCACGTACGACCCGGAGGTCGCCGCGCTCGCCGACCGCACGGTCACCCTCCTGGACGGCCGCCGCGTGAACACGGTGCATTTGCCGGGGTCGGAGGGGGGCGCCGACGCGTCGGGCGGCGCGGCTCGGACGACCGCTCCCCGGACAGCGGCAGCAGCCGCAGACGCTTCCGGTACTCCGGGCACCACGAGCACTACGAGCACTACAAGCACTACGAGCACCGCAGCCGCCACGAACACCACGGCCGCCACAAGCACCGCAGGCACCACGAACACCACCGGCACCACGGCCACCACCCCCGCCGGAGCCTCCACCTCCGCCCAGACGGAAGGCCGGGCCGCGTGCTCGCTCTCCGTCTAGCCCGGGGCGCGCACCCGCTCGTCCAGCTGCGGCGACTGCTCGTCGCCGCCGCGTCCGCCGGCACCGGCTTCCTGCTGCTGTGCACCCTGGCGTACGCGATGGAGCACCCCGGAGCGGGGGCCGCGCTGCGGCTCGCTTGGTGCGCCGCGCCGATCGCCGCCACCGTCTACTTCGCCGTCTCCGTCGCCCGTACCGACCCCGGCACCCGGCCCCGCAGCGGCCTCTCCGCGGTGGGTCTCGGCCCGATCCGGCTGATGCTGCTCGCCGCGATCTCCACGGCCGTGGCCTGCACGCTCGGCTCCATGCTGGCGCTGCTCTTCTTCCTGCACCTGCGCGGCGACGTCTCGGGGCTCCCCTTCGACGGGGCGGCGGCCGATCTGCTGGCCGCCCGTCGGCCGTTGCCGGTCGCCGCCGCGCTCACCCTGCTCGCCCTGGTCCCGCTCGCCGCGTCGGCGGCGAGCGCGTTCGTGCTGCGACCGGCGCAGGCGCTGCGACCGCGGTCCGCCCAGGCCACCAGGGCCGACGCCGACAACGGATCCGGGACCGGAACGGACACCGGATCCGGCGCCGGGGCCGCGGGCGGGCCTGAACCGGGCGCCCCCGCCCCGCCGCCGAGCGGCCTGCCCTGGGGCGTCGCGCTGCTCGCGGCGGGCCTCGCCGTGGAGACGTACGCGAGCCGCTCCGGCAGCGGTCCGCGCACCGCCTTCCCCATGCCGGGCAGCGCCGAAGGCAGCCCAGCGGGCGTGCTCGCCGGCTGGGCGCTGACCGCGCTCGGTCTCGTCCTGGCGGGCCCCGGTCTCACGTACCTCTGCGGGCGGGTCCTCCAAGCGGTGCGGCCCGGCGCCGTGCGCCTGCTGGCGGGGCGTGTCCTCCAGGAGGAGGCGCGGCGCATCGGACGTCCGCTCGGCGTGCTGTGCGCGGTGGCGTCGGGCGCGTACGCCTCGATCGCGCTGTACGCGGGACCGCGCCCCGAGGCCGGTCCGCTCACCACGCTCGGCGCGCTGCTCGTCGCGGGCTGCGCCGTGCTGACCCTGGCCACGGCCTCCGTCGAGGCCAGGCAGTCCCGCTCGGACACGACGTCCGCGCTGCTGCGGCTCGGGGCGCCCGCGACGATGCTGCGCGGCTCGGCGGCCCTCCGCGCGGGCGCGCTGATCGCCGTGTTCGGGCCACTGACCTGGCTCGTCGCCCAGCTGGCAGCGGTGCCGCTGACCCCGTGACAGGTCAGCGCACACGACACTGGAAAAGATCTGAAAGAAAGTCCGCGACCGGCGATGAGTTCCGGGTCGAACGGATGTCTATCCCTCCGTAAGCACACGCGCTGACGGCGCACATACTCCGGGAGAGACACTCATGTACCAGCAGATGATCTTCGTGAACCTGGCCGTGTCCGACGTCGCCGCGTCGAAGAAGTTCTTCACGGAGCTCGGCTACACGATCAACCCGCAGTTCTCGACCGACGAGTGCGCGTGCGTGACGATCAGCGACACGATCGTCGCGATGATGCTGAGCAAGGAGCACTACGCGAACTTCACGCAGAAGGAGATCGCGGACGCCACGAAGACCAGCGAGGCGCTGCTCTGTCTGAGCGCCGAGAGCCGCGAGAAGGTCGACGAGCTCGTCGACAGAGCGATCGCCGCAGGCGGCACGGCAGGCAAGGTCCAGGACTACGGAACGATGTACGGCCGCGGCTTCGACGACCTGGACGGCCACACCTGGGAGATCATGTGGATGGACCCGTCCGAGGTCCAGGGCTGACCGGACTTGCGGCATCCGCCCTGCTTAGCATGGGCGGATGCAGCCGACTCCCGAACGCGCGCCCGCCCCGCAACTGCCCGGCGAGGACCGCGAGATCGAGACCCTCTCCGAGTTCGACGAGGTGTCCGGCCGCGGCGCCCTCGCCGGGTGCCGCGTCCAGGCCGTCGACCTGACGGAGCGCACCTCCGCCCTCCTCGCGGCCGACGTGGCGGGTGCCGTCTTCCTCGGCTGCCCGATGCAGGAGGACGCGGCGGCGAAGGTGCGGGCGGCCGGCGCGCTGGTCTTCCCTCCCGTGCCCGGACTGCCGTTCAACCCGTACCGCGGCCTGCCGTACACCCCCGACGACCTGTTCGCGGGCCTCGCCGAGGGCGGATACGAGGCGACGCCGGACGCCCAAGCGTACGACTGGTTCCAGCGGACCAAGGCCGACGGCGACGTCTTCTCCTCGATGCTGCGCGCCATACACGACGACTCCATCTCCGACGCCCTCGACGAACTCCTCGCCGGGTCCCGGGTGGTCGGCGTGATGGGCGGCCACGCGATGGCCCGCGGCACCGAGGAGTACGCGGGAGCGGCCCGGCTCGGGCGCGCGCTGGCCCGCGCGGGCTGCACGGTCGCGACGGGCGGCGGCCCCGGCGCCATGGAGGCGGCGAACCTCGGCGCCTACGCGGCCCCCTTCGACGACCCGATGCTGGACGAGTCCCTTGAACTCCTCGCCAAGGCCCCGTCGTTCACGCCGTCGGTCACCGACTGGGCCCGGGCGGCCTTCGCGGTCCGCGAGCGGTGGCCCGACGGCGGCGCCTCGGTGGGCATCCCCACCTGGTTCTACGGCCACGAGCCGCCGAACGCGTTCGCCTCCCACCTGGCCAAGTACTTCGCCAACGCCACCCGCGAGGACGGCCTCCTGGCCCGCTCGAACGCGGGCGTCGTCTTCCTCCCCGGCGCGGCGGGCACCGTCCAGGAGGTCTTCGACAACGCCACCCCGAACTACTACGAGTCCCGCGGCGAACCCACCCCGATGGTCCTGGTCGACCGCGCCCACTGGACCGAGCACCTGCCGGTGTGGCCGCTGCTGCGGTCGCTGGCCCGCGGCCGCTCGATGGAGTCGCGGATCGCGCTGGTGGACGACGTGGCGGAGGCACCGGCCGCGCTGCGCGGGCTCGGGACGACGGCCCGCACGGACTGAGCCGCCGGGTTCAGGGGGTCGGTCCGCACTGCCGCAGCAGCCCCGCCAGCACCTCGTAGGACCGCCCCCAGTCCCACTCCCCGCGCACCCACGCCCGTCCCTTCTCTCCCATCCCCCGGGCGAGTTCGCGGTCCCGCAGCAGTCGTACGAGGCGGTCCGCGACGGCCGCCGGGGAGCGGCCGTCGACGACGTAGCCGCTCTCGCCGTCCAGCACGGCGTCCGGCGCGCCCCCGGAGTCGCCCGCCACGACCGGCAGCCCGGCCGCGGCCGCCTCCAGGAAGACGATGCCGAGCCCCTCCACCTCCAGGCCCCGCCTGCGCGTGCGGCACGGCATCGCGAAGGCGTCGGCGGCGGCGTAGAAGCGCGGCATCGCGTGGTGCGGGTGGCCGCCCGCGAAGACCACGTCGTCCGCCACGCCCTCCGCCGCGGCCAGCTCGCGCAGCCGCGCCTCGTGCGGACCCGTGCCCACCAGCAGCAGCGTGGCGTCGGCGACGGCCCTGCGCACCATCGGCAGCGCCTCGATCAGGGTGTCCTGCCCCTTGCGCGGCACGAGGCGCGCGGCGCACAGGACGACGGGCCTGCCGTCGCCGAGCCCGTACCGCTCGCGCACCGGCCACCCGTCCAGGCCGGGCCGGAACGCCCGCGCGTCGACACCGGGCACGAGCCGCTCGAACCGCACTCCGGGATCCATGGCCCGGCGCACCGGCCCCCGCGTGCTCTCCCCCAGATACGTGACGCGGTCGGCGCCCGCACCGATGCGCCGGAGCAGCGCACGGGCGCCCGGCGTGCGGGCCCACCACACCTCGTGTCCGTGCGTCGTGGCGACGACCGTGCGCACCGACGCCTCCCGCCGCAGCCGCCCGGCGAGCAGCCCGAGCGGCGCGGCGGCCCCGAACCACACGCTGTCGCAGCCGTACCGCCGGGCGAGGGCGACGGCCCGTTCTCCCGTGCGCCGGGTCGGCAGGAGGGTGCGCGCCCGATCGCGTACGACGGGATGGGGGAACGTACGGTCGTACGTCACGTCGCCCGGCTCGGCCGAGGTGTAGACGACGGCGGCGCCGGGCGGGAAGCGGCGTACGAGCGTGTCCACGAAGGTCTCGATGCCGCCCTGCCGGGGCGGGAAATCATTGGTGACGACAAGAGTGCGGGGCATGCTCCGACGCTAGGAACCCCCGGCCCGCGGCGCGTCGCACGAGGCTCCGCACCCGGAGGTCAACCCGTGGCATGACACCGGGCTCCGGCCTCCACCCTGACGGCGACGCACCCGCACCGCGCGGCCCGGAAGAATCGGGGCATGAGCACGACGACCCTGCGTCGGCGCCTGCGCGCGCTGACCGCCGCCCCTGCCTACCCGTGGCTCACGGGCGCGGCCCTCACCGCGGGGGCGGCCGCCGAACTCGTGGCGTTCCCCGGTTCGCCGACCAACGCGGCCGCCATCCTGTTCTCCACCGCCTCCCTGATGTGGCGCCGCGCCTTCCCGCCGGTCGCCCTGGTGACCGTGGCCGCGGGACTGCTGAGTTTCGGCGCCGACACCTCGCTGTCCATCGCCGTGATGATCAGCGGGCTCATCGGGTGCTACGTGCTCGCCCGCCACCGCGTCCTGCACCCGGCGCTGCTCGTGGCGGGCGGCACGCTCGGCGCGGTGGCCACGAACCTCTGGCACATCCTGAGCTGGGCACGGGACGACCGGCTGCCCGACGTCCCCGCGCTCGGCAACGCGGGCTCGCTCGGCCTCTTCGCGGAGGCGTTCGGGCTCTCCGCGGTGATCCTCGGTGCCGTCAGCATGGGCGACGCGGTGCGCGCCCGCGAGGAGACCCGGCACGAGCGCGCCCTGGCGCAGGCCCAGTTGATCGCGGTGGAGCGGCGGCGCGCCGCCGAGGCGGAGCGCGCGGCGATCGCCCGCGAACTGCACGACATCGTCTCTCACTCGGTGTCGATGATCGCGGTCCAGGCGGAGAGCGCGACGTACACGACGCCGGGGCTGACCCCGCAGGCCCGTGACGGCTTCCAGCAGATCGCGGGGACGGCCCGCGACTCCATGGCGGAGCTGCGCCGCCTCCTCGGCGTCCTGCGCGCCCCGCAGCGCGCGGAGACGGCGGCCGACACCGCCCCGCAGCCCACCCTCGACCGCCTCGACGACCTCCTCGCGCAGCACCGGGCGGTGGGCGGCAGCGCGGAGCTGCGCGTGAGCGGGCAGCGCGTGCCGCTGGCCGCCGCCTGGGAACTGTCCGCGTACCGCATCGTGCAGGAGTCGCTGACGAACGCCCGCAAGCACGCGCCCGGCGCCCGCGCCACGGTCGAACTGGGCTACCGCAAGGACCGGTTGACGCTCCGCGTGACCGACGACGGGCCGGGGCCCCGCGAGCCGTCCGGCCCCGGCGGATGCCCCACGGGCCACGGCCTGACCGGCATGCGCGAACGTGCCGCCCTCGTCGGCGGCACCCTCACCGCGGGCGCGGGCCGGGCCGGCGGCTTCTCCGTGGAGGCGGAACTGCCGTGGTGATCAGAACCCTCGTCGCCGACGACCAGGCCGTCGTCCGCACCGGCTTCGTCAACCTGCTGGGCACCCAGGACGACATCCAGGTGGTCGCCGAGGCCGAGGACGGCGCCCATGCCGTCCGCCTCGCCGCCGAGCACCGCCCCGACCTGGTCCTCCTCGACATCCGCATGCCGCACAAGAACGGCATCGACGCCGCCCGCGAGATCATCGCCGCGTCCGAGGGCGCGGCGAAGGCGCTGATGCTGACGACGTTCGGGCTCGACGAGTACGTGTACGAGGCGCTGGCCGCCGGGGCCTCCGGCTTCCTGCTCAAGGACGCCACGTTCCCCGAACTCCTGCACGCCGTGCGGGTCGTGGCGGCCGGTGACGCGCTGCTCTCCCCCGAGATCACCCGGCGCGTGGTCGCGGAGTTCACGCGTCAGCGGGCCGCCGCGCCCCCGGCGCCCGCGGGCGACGTCGACGGGCTCACCGCCCGTGAGGCCGAGGTGCTCGTCCTCATCGCGCGGGGCCTGTCGAACGCGGAGATCGCCCAACGGCTGACGATCACCGACCACACCGTGAAGACGCACATCAACCGCCTCTTCACCAAGATGGGGCTGCGCGACCGGGCGCAGGCGGTGATCCTCGCGTACGAACTGGGGCTGGTCAGACCGTCGGCGCCCCGATGACGCGGTCCCCGGAGCGCTGGATCATCCGAACGAAGCCCGCTCCAGCCAGAAGTCCAGCAACTCCCGCTCCCCCAGGACCTCCACGGACCCACTGTCCAGCGGCCGTCGGCGGTAGAAGGCGAGCAGCACCTCCGTGAGCGGGCCGCGCAGCGCGACCGTCGCCTTCGCGTGGCCGCGCCGCCAGGTGAAGCCGTCGTCGCCGAACTCGATGAGCCACTCGGCGTCGAGGCCCTCCGGCGCGTCGGTCGCGTGCAGGTGGATGCTGCGCCCCGCGCCCCTGAGCTCCGACGCACTGTCCTCGGGGTCGGTGCGCTGGGCGAGCGCGACGAGGTCCAGCCACTCGTCGATCGCGTCGGCGGCGACGTCCGGGGCGACCTCGAACGGGACACCGGCCGCGATGGCCGCGTCCGCGCGGTGGACGGCCAGCTCGTGCGTCATGCGGCGTGCCCAGAACGCGGCACTTCGGTCGTCGGCCCACGACCAGACGACGGCGTCGGCGCCCGCGGCGCGGAACGTCGTCGCGCCGAGCTCCGCGGTGCGGGCCAGCCAGGCGTCCAGCGCGGCCGGATCGTCGCCCGCGGGCCCTTCGCACTCCGGGATGTCCTCCTCCGGAATGTCCTGCTGGGCGCGCGTCGCGACCAGGCGCTCGCTCCAGCGCACCGCGCCGCCCATGTGCCGCACCAGCTCGGCCAGTGTCCAGTCGGGGCAGGTCGGCACGGTGACCGAGAGGTCCGCCCCGGTCAGTGTGGTGCGCAAGAGGTCGAGCTGCCGGGCGACTTCGTCGCAGTACCGCTCGTGGCCGAGTGTCGTCATGCACGAACACTAGATCGACACCGTGCGCACTGCACCCGCGTTTCGACGCCGCTGCGGCTCAGCGCCTCGGGACCGCGGCGCCCACGCCGCACTCAGCCGAGCACCACCACGTCCTCCGCGTCGAACCCGACGCCCACCGTCTCCCCGACCTCCGGCGCCCGGCGCAGCGCGCACGCCGCCTCCAGGCGCGGCCCGTCCACCGGCTGCAGGTGGACGGCGACATGGGTCCCGCGGAAGGTGCGCGCAGTGACCGCGCACGGCAGCCCGTCCTCGGCGGACACGAGCCGCACCCCGGCCGGCCGCACCAGGATCTTGCACGGCCCGGCCGGAGTGCCCTCGGGGACGGGGATCTTGCCCCACACCGTGTCGGCGACCTCGCCCTCCACGGCCGCCCGGACGATGTTGTCGAAGCCGAGGAAGCGCGCCACGAACTCGTCGGCCGGGCGCTGCCACACCTCGAGCGGGGTGCCGGACTGGGCGATCCGGCCGTCCCGCATGACGACGACGCGGTCGGCGAGCGCGAAGGCCTCGCCCTGGTCGTGCGTGACGGCCAGCACGGTCGTGCCCAACTCGTCGAAGAGCTCCCTGAGTTCGACGACCAGGCGTTCCCGCAGCGAGCGGTCCAGCTGGCCGAGGGGCTCGTCGAGCATCAGGAGCCGGGGCCGCGGCGCGAGCGCCCGCGCCAGCGCCACGCGCTGCTGCTCGCCGCCGGACAGCGCGGCGACCCCGCGGCGCTGCGCCTTCGGGAGGCCGACGAGCTCCAGCAGCTCGGCGACCCGGTCGGCCTGTTCGCCGCGCGAGGCGCCGTGCATGCGCAGCCCGAAGGCGACGTTGCCCGCCACGTCACGCTGCGGGAAGAGCTGGTGGTCCTGGAACATGAGGCCGACGCCCCGCTTGTGCGCGGGCAC
The DNA here is from genome assembly GCF_001418325.1 of Streptomyces atriruber. Classification (GTDB taxonomy): domain Bacteria; phylum Actinomycetota; class Actinomycetes; order Streptomycetales; family Streptomycetaceae; genus Streptomyces; species Streptomyces atriruber. The sequence continues at coordinate 13,842 of NZ_LIPN01000227.1, forward strand.
CCCGCGCTGGTCGCGCCCGTCGAGGAGGACCTGCCCGGCGTCGAGCCCCTGGAGCCCGGCGACCGCCCGCAGCAGCGTCGACTTGCCGCTGCCGCTCGGCCCGAGCACACAGACGATCTCGTGCTCGGCGACATCGAGGGCGACGGCGTCGAGCACGGCCCGCGCCCCGAAACGTACCGTCGCGTCCCGCAGGCTCAGCAGTGCGTCCGTCATCAGAACTCCCCCGTGGTGCGGTCGGTGCGAGCGCGTTCCAGGAGCAGCAGGGACACCGCGCACACCACCATGAGAATCGTCGAGAGGGCCATCGCCTGGCCGTAGTTGAGGTCACCCGCGCGTCCGAGCAGCCGTGCCACGGCGACCGGCAGCGTCGGGTTGTCGGGCCGCGCGATGAAGACCGTCGCCCCGAACTCGCCGAGCGAGACGGCGAAGGCGAACCCGGCGGCGATCAGCAGCGCCCGCCACACCATCGGCAGGTCGACCTCCCGCCACGCCCGCAGCGGCGACGCCCCGAGCACGGCCGCCGCCTCCCGGAGCCGCCCGTCCACCGCACGCAGGACGGGCAGCATGGTACGTACGACGAAGGGCACTCCGACCAGCGCCTGGGCGAGCGGCACCAGGATCCAGGAGGCCCGCAGATCCAGCGGCGGCTCGTCGAGCGTGATCAGGAACCCGAAGCCCACGGTCACCGCGGACACCCCGAGCGGCAGCATGAGCAGCGCGTCGAAGCCGCGCACGAGACGGCCGGCGCGCCGCGTGAGGGCGGCCGCCGCGAGCCCTCCGATCAGCACGGCGATGGCCGTGGCCACGACCGCGTACTGCAGGGAGTTCCAGATCGCCTCGATCGGCGGCACGAGGAAGGCACCGCCGTCCGCCGAGGTCAGCTCCCGGTAGTACGCGAACCCGAAGCCGTCGGGGCCGTCCGGTCCGTCGAAGGATCGCTGGACCAGCACGCCGAGCGGCAGCAGGATCAACAGGGCGACCGTCGCCATGACGAGCCCGAGCAGCGTCCACTGCCCGGCGCCGCGCGGCCTGCGCGTCACCGCCGAGGCGTCGACCAGCTTCAGCGCGCTCTCGCGCCGCCGCACCGTCCACGCGTGGATCGCCAGGATCAGCCCGACCGCGACGAACTGAACGAGGGTCAGGACGGCGGCCGTCGGCAGATCGAGCAGCTGCGCCGTCTGCCGGTAGATCTCCACTTCGAGCGTCGAGTACGCGGGACCGCCGAGGATCTGCACGACGCCGAAGGAGGTGAAGGTGAACAGGAAGACCATGAGCGCGGCCGCGGCCACCGCCGGTGCGAGCGCGGGCAGCGTCACCGTCCGCCACGCCGTCCAGCGGGAGGCACCGAGCATCCGCGCGGCCTCCTCCTGCCGCGGGTCGAGCTGCGACCAGAGCCCGCCCACGGTCCGTACGACGACCGCGTAGTTGAAGAACACGTGCGCGAGCAGGATCGCCCACACCGTGGTGTCCAGGCGCACGCCCCACAGCTCGTCGAAGAGCCCGCCCCGCCCGATCAGCGCGAGGAACGCCGTGCCGACGACGACCGTCGGCAGCACGAACGGCACGGTGACGACGGCCCGCAGCACCCGCTTGCCCGGGAAGTCGAAGCGCGCGAAGACGTACGCGCCGGGGAGCGCGATCAGCAGCGTGAGCGCCGTCGACGCGAGCGCCTGCCAGGTGGTGAACCACAGCACGTGGCGGATGTCGGACTGCCCGAGGACGTCCGTGATCCGCCCGAACTGCCATCCGCCGTCGATGTGCAGCCCGCGCGCGACGATCGCCGTGACCGGGTAGGCGAAGAAGAGCGCGAAGAACGCGACGGGCAGGGCCATCAGGCCGAGCCGCGCCGCGCTCCCGCGACCGGAGCCCGCGCGGAAGCGGGACTTGGCTCCGTCGGTTACTTCAGTACGAGCGAGGTCCACGACTTGATCCACGGCTCGCGGTTGTCGGCGATCTTCTTCGGGTCCAGGGTCTCGGGCTCGTCCACCGTCACGCCGTGCTCCGTGAACAGCTTCGGCAGCTTGGTGCCCTCGCGCACCGGGTTCACGAACATGTTGAGCGGCATGTCCTCCTGGAACTGCCGGCCCGCGAGGAAGTCGAGGAGTGCCTTGCCGCCCTTCTCGTTCCCGGCGTTGCTGAACAGGCCCGCGTATTCGACCTGGCGGAAGCAGGTGCCGGTGGCGACGCCGGTCGGCGCCTGCTTCGGCTGCGGCTCGGCGTAGAGGACCTCGACGGGCGGCGAGGAGGCGTACGAGACGACGAGTGGCCGGTCGCCCTTGGCCTTCTTGCCCCCGGCGGACCCGGAGAACTCCTCGTTGTAGGCCTGCTCCCAGCCGTCGACGACCTTGACGCCGTTGGCCTTGAGCTTCTTCCAGTAGCTCTCCCAGCCGTCGTCGCCGTACTTGGCGGCGGTGCCGAGCAGGAAACCGAGGCCGGGGGACGAGGTCGAGGCGTTCTCGGTGACGAGCAGGTTCTTGTACGCGGGCTTGGTCAGGTCCTCGAAGGACTTCGGCGGCGCCAGCTTCTTGTCGGCGAAGTACTTCTTGTCGTAGTTGACGCAGATGTCGCCGCTGTCGACCGGCGTGACCCGGTGCTTGTCCCCGTCCACCCGGAACTCCGGCTTGATCTTGTCCGAGCCCTTGGCCTCGTACGACTGGAAGAGCCCGTTGTCGAGCGCCCGGGACAGCAGCGTGTTGTCGACGCCGAAGAAGACGTCGCCCTGCGGGTTGTCCTTGGAGAGGATCGCCTTGTTCACGGCGGCGCCGGCATCGCCGTCCTTGAGGACCTTGACCTTGTAGCCGGAGCTCTTCTCGAAGTCCTTCAGCACGTCCTTGGAGACGTTGAAGGAGTCGTGGCTGACGAGCGTCACGCTCTTCGAGTCGGACTTTCCGGAACCGCCGTCGGAGCTGCCGCACGCGGAGACGGCGACGAGCCCGATGCCCACCGCCACGGCGGTGAACGAGACCTTCTTGGTGCTGCTCACTGAATTTCCTCCTGGGTGACCAGGAGAAGACGCGGCCCCGCCCGCGCACCGACGGCACGCGGGCAGGGCGCTACAGCTTGAGTGATGCCCGAACTTCCTACCCAGAATGACCTGGGCGAGGTTCAGAGGGTCTGCGGCCCACCTGTCCAAGGTGCCGCACTCTCAGCGCTGTGGCGCTCCCCTGTCGGAATATGCAGATGTGTGTGCTCGTACGGAACTGTCGGAACCGCACGCCCGCCAGACTACCTCTCGGCCTACCGCTCGGCGGCGGCGAGCTGGCCGCACGCCCCGTCGATCTCCTGGCCCCGGGTGTCCCGGATCGTGACGGGCACACCGTGGGCGGCGATGGCCTCCACGAAGGCCTTCTCGTCCTCGGGGCGCGAGGCCGTCCACTTCGAGCCCGGCGTCGGGTTCAGCGGGATCAGGTTCACGTGCACCGGCTTGCCCTTGAGCAGCCGCCCGAGCCGGTCGCCGCGCCAGGCCTGGTCGTTGATGTCGCGGATCAGTGCGTACTCGATGGAGAGCCGGCGCCCGGACTTGGCCGCGTACTCCCACCCGGCGTCGAGCACCTCCCGCACCTTCCACCGCGTGTTCACCGGCACGAGGGTGTCGCGCAGCTCGTCGTCCGGCGCGTGCAGCGAGATCGCGAGGCGGCACTTGAAGCCCTCGTCGGAGAACCGGTGGATGGCGGGCACGAGGCCCACCGTCGACACGGTGATCCCGCGCTGCGAGAGACCGAGCCCGTCGGGCTCCGGGTCGGTGAGGCGGCGAATGGCCCCGGTCACCCGGTTGTAGTTGGCGAGCGGCTCGCCCATGCCCATGAACACGATGTTCGACAGCCGGGCAGGCCCACCGGGAATCTCGCCGTCCCTGAGCGCGCGCATGCCGTCGACGATCTGATGCACGATCTCACCGGTCGACAGATTCCGGTCGAGACCGGCCTGCCCCGTGGCACAGAACGGGCAGTTCATGCCGCAGCCCGCCTGCGAGCTGATGCACATGGTCACCCGGTCCGGATACCGCATGAGCACCGACTCGACGAGCGTCCCGTCGAACAGCCGCCACAGCGTCTTGCGCGTCGTGTCGTCGTCACAGCTGATGTGCCGCACCACGGACATCAGATCGGGCAGCAACGCCTCGCGAAGCTTCTCCCGCGCCCCGGCCGGGATGTCGGTCCACTCGGCCGGGTCGTGCGCATACCGCGCGAAGTAGTGCTGCGAGAGCTGCTTGGCACGGAACGGCTTCTCGCCGATGGCGGCGACGGCTTCCTTGCGCTCGGCGGGCGTGAGGTCGGCGAGGTGCCGCGGGGGCTTCTTGGCACCGCGGGGCGCGACGAAAGTGAGTTCTCCGGGTACAGGCATGGTCCTTCCAGTGTCGCAGATCCACATCGCTGACCTGGGCTCACGGAGATTAGTGTGGGTCGTCACTGCCCGTCATTGGTCGTCGTGGGCCCTCCTCGCACGGCCCACAGACGGCCCGGCGTGCCCCTCCTTAAGGCGGCGTCCATCCAGGTGAGCGCACTGCTCGCCGCCTCCTGCCGCATAACGCAAGGCGTCGCTTCTGGGAGTGGGGCACGAGGCGGAACTCGGGCTCTCAGCTTGGGAAGCTCAGAGCAGCTAGGGCTTTCGTTAGGCATGACCCGGTCCGAAGCGACGTTGGCGTCTGGTGGGCGGTGGAGCGACTGCCCGCAGTTACCCGTACGCTCTGGCTCGCGTCTCGCAAGTGTGACCATCCGGCTCATGCGCCTGCGGTGTCGGCGACCAACGCTGGCACGCCTCTCAGCCCACGGCTCTTGAGTCGGGCATGCAACGAGGTTGCTAGTAGCTGACTACGCTCCACCTGGCCACGCGGGAGCCAGCCACAGGATCGGGTAGGAGCCGTTGCGTGCCTGCCATCGTCTATCCCGAGCCCATGGCGCCAGGGCGCTTACAAGCCCTACCGTGTTGGCCATGGACGCGACCATCGGCGAGATTGGTCTCGCAGACGCCATCTCGGCAATCCGTGACGACATCCTCACCGCAACACAGCAGGGTGCTGGCTCGCCCTTGCGCTTTGAGCTCGGGGACATAGAGATGGATTTCACTGTCGAGCTTCGGCGAGACGCTCGCGGTAGAGCTGGGGTGAAGGCCTGGGTTATAGATGCAGCGGCAGAGCGCGGCAGTGGCACAACGCACACGCATCGGGTTGCTTTTACATTAAAACCAAAGGATGCACTCACTGATCAAGGCTGGGATGTTTCCAGTGACGAGGAGGGGCGCACCAGCAAGTTCGGCGCAAGCGGAGATTCGCCGAATGAATGAGCGAGCGCCAGGGCGCACCAGAATTGCGGCAGTGCTTTCTACAGGCAGTCAGGGAAGTGGTTACGTTCTTTGCCCTAGCTTAGTACTTACTGCTGCTCACGTGTTGAAAGAACTTGATGATGTACGCGTTGCACTTCCGGGCCAGGCAGAGCAGATACGCTGTCGGGTAATTTGGATGCGTCATGATGAACGATGTGATGCTGCACTAGTTACCCCTCAGGACGGATCATTTGGCCCCGCATTCAGCACACAGGATGCACCCTTTGCGATTGTCCGCGACTCGCTAGAGCCGATATCTAACTGTCAGGCTATCGGTTACCCTAGCGTGCAGCGCAGCCCACATGGCGAGCTAGATACAGAGCAATTTGTCGGCACTTTAAAGCCAGGCGCCAAGATACTGAGTGGGCGCTACGTATTGGATAGTTCACACAATCCTCCTACTGAGCGCACGGACAAAAAATCACCTTGGGCCGGATTTTCTGGCGCTGTTGTATTCAAGCAAGACGCAATGATTGGGGTTATAGCCCACGACCCTTCTGGCTGGCAGCACGGCCGGCTCGAAGTTACTTCAACTGGCGTGCTGGAAGCCGACCTGAAGTTTAGGGAAATTCTAGAGCGGGCAGGGGTGCAGATATCCGTTGTTCACTTGAACGATACCCGCAACCCAGAATTCACCGCTTTTGAGCGGCGATATCAGGGTTACGTCATTTCAAAATACGGCACCTTGACCATATTCGGCATTGATCTCTCAGATCGCACTAATGCCGAGTGGCCCCTGGATGCTGCGTACCTAAGTCTTGAAGCACTGGCAACAGATGAGTCTGTCGGACGTGACGGAACCGATGGCCTGGCAACTCGAAATCCGATCCAGGTGCAACCTGCTGATCAAGCTCTCGCCGGCCACCATCGTGTTCTTCTGCGTGGGGTTGCAGGCTCTGGCAAAACAACGCTAGTGCAGTGGCTGGCCGTCTCTGCCGCTAAACAGCAACTCGGGGAAAACCTACATCACCTATACAGTCGCGTACCCATTGTGCTGCCGTTGAGGACGTTGATCCGGTACGGAGAATTGCCGGGGCCAAGTGACTTTTTGGCAGCGGTGCGTAACCCACTCGCTGGAATTCAGCCTAAGGGTTGGATCGAGAGTATCCTGTCACATAAACGCGGACTGATGTTGATAGATGGGATTGACGAAATCTCGGAGCGGGATCGTGAACGGGTCAGAGAATGGCTTCGCGATCTCATGCTGGTGTTCCCGCAGAACATGTGGCTAGTAACCTCCCGCCCTTCTGCGGTCACTGATGATTGGCTAGCTACTGAAGGCTTCGTCGAGCTCACTCTAAGCGCAATGGGCCGCAATGATATTGCGGCTTTCATTGAACGTTGGCATGCTGCGGCGATCGCAGCATGCCAGGATGAAGAAGAAATTAACCGTCTCAGGACGTACAAATCTGCACTCATTGAGGCGATTAGAACCAAACAAGATCTTGGGCGTTTAGCTACCAATCCACTCATGTGCGGGCTCATATGTGCCTTGCATCGTGATCGCAGGGGCTACCTACCAGAGGGGCGGAAACAGCTTTACGATGCAGCCCTTTCCATGCTGCTTGCACGTCGCGACCGTGAGCGCGACCTAGAGGTTCGGCTTTCCGAAGAGCCGCAAATACGGTTGTTGCAGAAATTGGCCTACTGGCTGATTAAGAACGGTCAGGTTGAGATGGATCGATCGGACGCGATCGATCTAATAAATGCGACGTTGCCTGCAATTCCATCCATTGCCGATATCGGGAGCCCCAAACAAGTTTACGACTACTTGCTGCTACGTAGCGGGCTTCTTCGCGAACCAACTCAAGGAGCTATGGATTTCATCCATAGAACATTTCAAGATTACCTTGGCGCTAAAGCTGCCGTTGAAGAGCGCGACTTCGACCTCATGGTGCGCAATGCTCATCATGATCAGTGGGAAGACGTCATACGTATGGCGGTGGCTCACGCATATCCGGTGGAACGAGGCCGGATTCTTAACAAGCTACTAAAGCGTGGTGATCGGGTGAAAAAACACCGCATGCGACTTCACTTACTCGCTATGGCTTGTCTGGAGCATGCAACCGAGCTCGATATTCATGTTCGCCGCGAAGTCGAGGATCGCGCTTCAAAGCTAATACCTCCCGACGATTACCAATCTGCAGAAGCCTTGGCGTCGGCAGGGCCCATGGTCCTAGATCTCCTGCCCGGCCCAAGTTCGCTCAGTGATGAGCAAGCTTACGCCGTGGTCCTTACAGCTACCCAGATAGCGTCTGACGCGGCCGTGCCAGTTCTTGCGCGATACCGGCAAGTCCCGAGTGTAGCCGTGCAAAATGAGCTGATCAGTTCTTGGAGAAAGTTCGACATTGGCCAATACGGCCGGGAAGTTGTTGCCCATTTAGAGAAAGGGCAAATGTTCTGGCTCGACTCAATTGAGCAGTTAGAGTTCTTTAAGGAGATCGGCGGACGTGAAAATTTCATTCTCGTAGGCAGTTGTTCCTCTGATCGCCTCACTAAAGCCATCGCTGGAGATGGTCCGGTTACGCTAGGGCTACACAATAACAAGGAAATTGACAGTTTTGTGCACCTGCCTTTTTCTCGCCTTAAGGCCTTGTTCTTATATAGTTGCCCTCAAATCCGGGATCTTTCTGACCTGGGCAGGCTCGATCGCCTTGAAGAGTTGAGCCTGAATGATATGAAGGGCCTCTTGGACCTGCGAGGCCTGGATACCCTACACGGTCTCGTCCGACTCGGCATCCTGCAGCCTGTTTCCCAATCTAATCTCTCACTGCTGCCTAAGAGTGGAAACTTGAGGTCTTTGATTCTTTTTGGAGGGGCAATCGCATCGACCGGACTGCGCGGCCTACGCGACATACGAGGCCTAGAAGCGCTAGCTATGCGCTGGAGTAATGAAGGAGCAACAGATCCTGTCATTGCATGGGACGAGGTGTTCTTGCATCCGACCCTGAGACGCCTGCGCCTGGACCCTATAGGGCTCAACGCATTCCTCCAGAGCGGGCATTCATTCTCAAACCTGGTGAAACTAAATATCGAACTCGTGAGGCGAAATACCTTGGATGAGTTGCCGATGCAGAGATTTACTGATGTATTCCCCGAAGTTCGCTACCTATCAGGCCCGTTCGATCCAAGTTATCGCGAGGTATTGAGTGGAATGCTGCCCAGGGTCGAGGTTGAATTCCAGCAAGGATCAGGAATGCACGACGCGTAGTTTCAACTCGCCGCAGTCGAGGCCAATTCAACGTCGGTGGAGCGGCTTTGCAGTGGCACTGCTTAGCACAAGTGATCACGGCCCATAATCTTGCGGCACGTCGGGCAGTGTGTGAGTCTGCCCGGTGAAGTACGACGTTGAGGGCATGATCTTCGATGCTCGCGCCAAAATGGCCGCCTTAAGACCGACCGGCAAATGGATCACTTGAGGCGTCGGGTGGTCGGGCGGCCCTGCCAGCGGTAGTGGCTTGTGGAGCGTCGGATGAGCATGCGGAGCGTGACGAGAGTGGCGGCGAGGTAGAGGTAGAAGTCCACGACCGCGCCGCTTCTCTCGGTGCAGCGCCGCAGCTTGCCGTAGTCGTTCATCCACGAGTGGGTGCGCTCGACCACCCAGCGTTTGGCGGCCTGGATCGGGGCGGGCACGCCCTTGTGGGCGATCTCGGCCGTGAAGCCCAACTCGGCTATAAAAAGACGGGACTTGTTGCTGTCGTAGCCGCGGTCGAGGTTGATGTTGACGGTCTCTGGCATCGCGCCGACCTGTGCCCTGGCCGCGTCCAGGGTGGAGCCGAGCAACAGCGAGTCGTGCCGGTTAGCCCCAGCGGCGACAACTGCGAGCGGGACGCCGCAGGCGTCGGTAGCGACGGAGCGTTTCAGTCCTTGCTTACCCCGGTCAACCGGAGAGCGACCGGTCTTCCTACCGCTGGACGGGGCCTTGGTGATGCACCCGTCCACCGAGATCTCGCCGAGCCCGAGGCCGATCATGCGGTCGTAGGCTTCCAGGGCGAGAGCATGCACGGCCTGCGAAATCCCTTGCTCGGCCCACTCTTTGACGCGTCGGCGGATGGTGCGGTCGGAACATCCGGGGGTGGAGATGCGTTCGTAGCCCGAGCCGTGGACCAGAGCGAGGACCACATGCTCGAAGACCGTACGGTCAGGCACCCTGCGCCTGTGGCAGCCCAATGGATGGCTTGCCGCGAACTCCTCACGTGCGGGCAGAAGGGCGGCGAACTGAGCCCACAACGGTTCGAGCAGGCTGGTTGGCAGCGTGGGCACAGCCCGTCCCTTCCTGATCACTGGGGCTTTCCCCGTCGTGATGACGCCGGGGTCGTGTTGAGGATGAGTGCGGCGGACGCGCGGGTCTCGCGGCAGGGGCGGTCAGCGCACCGGGGCCTCGTTCTTGCGGCCCGGGTGACCGCGCGGGATGGTTGCGGCACCTGGTGCGGAGCGCCGGGAGCGCCGCCACCAGAGCGTGGTGGCGAGGGCGGCCAGGGCGACCACAGCAAGGGCCGGACCGCCGACGGTGAGAATCTGCTGGAGGGAGGTTGCGGCGCTGTAGCCGATGCCGGCTTCGGCGGCGGCCCACAGGACGGCTGCGGTGGCGCTGTAGGGGGCGATGCGGCGGTAGGGCAGGCGGGCGGCGCCGGCCAGGTGGGGGGCGAGGGTGCGGACCATGGGCAGGAAGCGGCCGAGGAAGACGGACCGGCCGGCGTGGCGGGTCATGAGCGTCTCGGCCTGCCGCCAGGCTCCGGCGGGGATGCGGTGACCGAGGCGGCCGGTGCGCAGGCGCTCGCCCAGAAGGTGGCCGGTCCAGTGGGCGAGGCGGTCGCCTGTGATGGCCGCGGCGGTGGCGGCCGCGATCACCGGCAGGAGGTGCACGGCGCCGGCGCGGGCCATGGCTCCGGCCGTCAGCAGCAGGGCGAGGGTGGGGGCGAACGTGCCCAGCAGGAGCACGGATTCGGCGAGGACGACCAGGGCCAGGACCGTGTAGACGGCGGTCGGCGGCAGGTGAGCGAGGGCGTCGGTGAGGTGGTTCACTGCTCGACGCCTGGCAGGAGGGGCAGCGGGTGCGGCGGGACGGCGGCGTCCACGCTGGGGCAGCGCAGTTCCCAGACGTGGGCGGGTGGCAGGTTGGCGAGGACCGTCCAGCGGGCAGTGGCGTAGCGGTGCTGGTAGGCGCCCACGACCTGGTCGACTGCGGCGTGGCGGCGGGCTTCGGCGCGAGGGGCGAGCAGGGTGCGGGCGCGGCGGGTGCCGAGGTAGGCGAAGTAGGTGAGGGTGCCGCCGGGGTGGAGCAGGTCCAGGTAGAGGGCCATGATGCGGTCGACCTGTTCGGGGGCGAAGTTGGTCAGCGGCAGGCCGGAGACGATGACGTCGTAGCGCCGACCGGTGTCGAGTTCTTCGACGTACGCCTGGTGGACTTCCGCGCGGACATGTCGGATGACCGGGGCCGGGTGGTGGTCGACGAGGCGGCGCAGGCGCTCGGTGAAGCGCGGGTTGGCTTCGACGATGTCGAGGTGGCTGCCGCGCGGGAGGCGGGAGAGAAGGGTGCGGGTGACGGCTCCGGTGCCGGCGCCCGCCTCCAGAACAGACAGCGGGCGGGGGCCGCGGGTGGTCACGGGGTCGGTCAGGGTGCGGGCCAGGGCCCGGCTGCTGGGCGCGACGGCGCCGGTGGTGCGCAGGTCGCGGGCGGCTTCGCGCAGGAACGTCCAGCTCTCGGCGGTCTGCCGGGCGGCGGGCTTCCGGGAAAGTCGGGGGGAGGGGGGCCTGTGGTCCATGCTTTCGACGCTAGGAATCCGGTACGCCCTTCGGACCTGCCGTTATGTGACGGTCCTCCCCGACGAAAGTAGGGGTTGGGCGTCGCATTTCGTGCCGTCCCCGCGTGCGGCGGGCTGCCTAGCATGGTGAGGGTGAAGTGGTGGAGGAGCCCGCAGTGGGCCGCGGTGGGCCGGGCGGCGTTTCTGGCGTTCCTGGTGTGGACGGCCTACCAGAACGGCACCGCGACGGCCGGGGCCCGGTTCGGAGTGCCGGTGCTGATCGCGGCTGCGGTGTGCGCGGTCGTCCTTGCGGTGCCCCGTGGGCGCCGGTCGGTGGCGCCGGTGGTCGTCACCGTCGCCACTGCCTGGTGGGGGTGGGTCGTCGCCCCGTTCCTGGCCGTGGTCCTGTTCGACCTGGCAGTGGCCCGTCGCGCCCGCATCGCCCTGGTGTGTGCGGCGCTCGCGTTGGCGGGCAACCTGCTCGGGGTGCAGGCCGGCTCGATCTGGACCGACCGGCGGTGGGCGGCGACGCTGACGGTGCTGCTGTTCGGCCTGGTGGTCGGGCTGTGGCAGGGCAACCGCCGCCGCCTGCTGCGGACCCTGTCCGACCAGGTCGACCACCTGCGGGTGGAGGCCCGGCTGCGCGAGGACGCCGCCCGGGCCGCCGAGCGATCGCGAATCGCCGCCGAGATGCACGACGTCCTCGCGCACCGCCTGAGCCTGATCGCCCTGCACGCCGGTGTCCTCGCCGCCCGCTCCCTCGATCTGCCGCCCCGGGTCGCCGAGCGCCTCGCCCTGCTGCGCGACACTTCCGTCGAGTCTCTGTCAGACCTGCGCGAGGTGCTCGGCGCGCTGCGCGGACCCGCTTCCGAGGACGGCCCCGGTCCACTGGAGCCCGCGCTCAAGGACGTCCGCGACCTGGTCGACCAGGCACGTGCCGCCGGACAGGACGTCACCCTGGCCGTCGACGGCGATCCCTCGCAGGCACCGACCACGCACCGCCTGGCCGCGTACCGGATCGTCCGGGAGGGGCTGACCAACGCCCGCAAGCACGCGCACGGCGGTCAGGTGGCCGTCCGGGTCGGCTATCTGCCGCCCGCGACCTTGGTCGAGGTCACCAACGACACCGGTTTCCCGGGCCCCGGTGCCTCGACCGGCTCCGGCTACGGCCTGGTCGGCCTGCGCGAGCGCGTCGCCGCGCTCGGTGGCCACCTCGACGCCGGCCCGGCGGGTGCGGGGTCCTGGCGCTTGGCGGCCCGGCTGCCCCACCCCACATCCTCCGACCGGAACGGCAAGTGTTCGTGATCCACGCGATGATCGTCGACGACGACGCCCTGGTCCGCCTGGGCCTGACCGACCTGCTCGACGGCGACCCCGGCATCGAGGTCGTCGCCCAGGCCACCGATGGGCTCCAGGCCATCGAGCAGGCCACCGCGCACCGCGTCGACGTTGCGCTGGTAGACGTCCGGATGCCCCGGATGGACGGCATCACCGCCACCGCCCGGCTGCGCGCTCTGCCCCAGCCGCCCAGGGTGATCACCCTGACCACCTTCGACCTCGACGAGTACGTCTACAACGCCCTCGCCGCCGGCGCCGACGGCTTCCTGCTCAAGGACACCGACCCCGCCGAGATCCTGCGCGCCGTCCACCTCGTCGCCGCCGGTTCCGCGATGCTCCACCCCAACGCGGCCCGGCGCCTGATCGACCGCTACCACGCCACCAACCAACCCCACGCCATCGCGGCCCGGGCCCACCTCGACAAACTCACCCCCCGCGAACGCGACGTCCTGGCCCTGCTCGCCGAGGGCGCCCCCAACGCCGACATCGCCACCCGCCTCGCCATGCGTGAAAGCACCGTCAAAGCCCACGTCAGCCGCATCCTCGCCGCGCTGGAGGTCACCAACCGGGTTCAAGCCGCCCTCCTCGCCCGAGACGCCGGACTCACTTCCTGACCAGACCAAAGACCGCAACCACTGAGTGTGAGTGCGGCCGAGCCGACGCCGAGTAGTGCCCGCTCCAGCAATCACTGCCTATCGCCGGTCGGTCTAAAGCCGTGGAGTCGTCCACCCCAGCCGCGACGTACCCTTCTCACGCCAAATGGCTGACTGTTCTGTGCGCAGCACGGGCACCGGCCGGGCGCGTGGGGCGCGGACGTCCAGCGTGGCACCCGCGCCCACTCAGCATCACTACTCGGGCGGCACGCCATGCTCCAGGTACGCCACCGCGCCTTCATTGCGAGCGACCGCAGCGGCACAGATGCGGCGCGCTAGTCGGGGGATCGTGAGGTCGTCCACAGCCCCGACGGGATGGAAGTCGTACGCCTTGATCTCGGAGGCTTGCAGCTTGATCTGCGCCTGAAGCTGACTTGAGAGAGTGCCTCCATCGAAGAGATACAGAACCTTGTCCCCCTCGGAAGGGCTAGGTGCCCAGTCGACGACGAGCAGGCGCCCGATCTCCGGCGCGATGCCGAGTTCCTCCTGAACCTCACGGACGCACGCCTGTAGCGGCGACTCGCCGGCATCCACGTACCCTCCTGGGATGTCCCGGTAGTCCTTGTACGTGGGCTCAAGGAGCATGACGCGGCCATGGTCATCAAAGAAGAGCGCGCCCGAGGCCATCCGCGGGCGCGCCATCTTCGCTTCGTGTTCGTTCTCGGTCTCGCTCACATGACCGAGCCTAACCAGGTCACACCACTCGAAGCCTCTCGGCCAGGTCGGCCACGGAGCGGCTCGGCCGCCCACGAGTACCGCGGACCCAGCCGAGCACGATCTCTCGGGCCATGTAGTGATGTCGGACTTGCTCCGGCGCCAGCTCTTCCGCATCCAGAACCACGCTGAGCGCGTCGTCAATGCGGTTCCGAGCCGTCAGTGCCCGCGCCGTTTCGAGGTCGTGCCGAACTCTGCGTTCGACAGGAAGCCCGCTCGTATCGACCTGAGCCCCCAGATCCGCTGCGACCTGGAAGTCTCCCAGCTCACCAGCGGTAGCCACCCTGTGGATCACGACATTGGTGGGGCCGAAAGCCGTCCACATATGGTTTCCGTCCGCCCCGAGACGCGTTGCCGTCGCCTCCGCTTCCCGCAGAAAGGCTTGTGTTGTCGCACGGTCCTCTGCGCGAGCTGCGGCCATTGAGCCCGTCAGGAAGAGGGTTCCGTAGACGGACAAGTACGCGGGGGTCGCCTCCCCCAGCCCAGGCTCAAGGAACCCGGCGGCATCGCTCACGAGCTGCACTGCGGTCTCAAAGCGTCCAGTGGACAGCAGGCAGTGCGTCACCGACCGGAAGAGCGATCCGATGACCACGTTGTTCCCGCTCTGCTGTGCAGCGGCGAGACCGCGATCCGCAGCCATCCAAGCAAGCTCGCTTTCCCCCAACTTGCCGAGGACCATCGCCGCCCCCTGGTACGTCAAAGCGAGTAGCGCGCTCGCTTCCTCCCGCTCCTCCCCGACGCAGGTGCGCACGGCGAGCAGGGCATCCGAGAGGATCAGGGGCAACTGGCGTGTGGCGAAGCCGTATTGGGACCCCTGGTAGGCGTCCCACACCTCGCTCACGTCGGATCGCAGCGCGGTCAGACTCGGGGGTTCGCCGTCCGCCGGCGCGCCAAGGAGCGGGGTCAACTGCCGGTAGTCCATGAGCGCTTCGCGTAGGGCAGGGACCGTGCGTCGCCCGCTGTCTGCGGACCACTCCAACAGCGTCGGTTCGCCGATGAGGTCACCGATGGACACGTCCAACGCGTGAGCCAGTGCCCGGATGACAGAGAGTCTGTCGAGCTCGATGCGGTTGTTCTCCGCTTTGCCGAGCCAATCGGCAGTGCGCCCAACCAGTCCGGCCAGCACTTCTTGGGACACGCCGCGGCGATGGCGGTACCACGCGACCCGCTCACCGATCGTCAGTTGCTGCGTCATTCCTCGCATGACTTCAGCGTCACCTCAGTTGACATGAGGACCCCGGAAGGATTTTCCGGGGTCAGTTCAGGGTCGCGCCATAGCGTCATGGGTGTCGAGATCGAGACGCCAACGATGGTGGCAAGGAGGCGCGGCTATGTCTCTGACGGCTAAGGAACGGCACCAAGTGATGGTGGCCCTTGCAGAGCTCTCCATGGAAGTGGGCGCCCTTGCACAGAGGGCGCAACGGTTGGCATTGCCCGTTACTCCGCCCTGCCCTGCTCCTCCAGCTGCCGCAGGCGTCCGTCCAAGCGGCCCAGATGCTCACGCATCGATTCGATCTCCCGCATGATCGCGGTGAACTCGTCACTTGGGGCCGATACTTCCTGATCTGCTGGACTGCGAGCGCTCACGAAGTAGCCGCGAGTCGAGTCCGGCGCAACCAATCCCCACTTCGTGAGTAGCTGGACAGCCTTTGTCGCTGTCCCGGGAGCTACCTCAAAGCGTTCAGCGATCGCACGGACCGAGGGCAGTTTGTCCCCGACCTTCACCTTGCCGGTATTGATCTCCTCCCGCAGGGCCTCAGCGATCTGCTCGTTCACCCGTCGCGCGTCGTCAGCAGTCGGTGTCATGCCCCGATGTTAACGCCTACTGATCTAGCACAGCCAGCACGAACAGCACGGAATCTTGTGCTGGTTGTATCAGTCGTGCTAGAACAGTGTCAGTTGCTCGCCCGTAACGGCAGAGCACACGTAAGGCCTGTTTGACCTGCATAAACGCCCGGAGAGGTCCGTACTAGGCGGATCGCCTCGAAGGAAGCGACTGGCTGTATTTGAGAACTCAAGAGGGATCGTGCGGGGCTGACGCGAGAGTGGCAGTCACGGTAGGTGCCTAGGGCGAGGGTCCGGGGGCAAACCGCCGTGGTGAACCGTGGCTCTCCCCCTACGCGCCTGGCAGGCGCCACCCGGTCTCGGGTGTGGGGAAGGACAGCGGAGCCCCAATGCATGTGGCGGCAAGAGTGAGACCGCCCCCGCGGCGACCGGGTGATGTCGTCGGCGGCAACGCCAAGCCCACCGGCTCCGGATAAACCCCTGCACTGTGGGGGTGCCGCCCGGTGTGGGCCGCCCTGCTGGCGTCAGAGCAGTGATGATGACGCCCCGATTCTCCCGGCTCGGGGCCGGCGGTTCGCAGCAACGAACTGCCGGTGAAGCCGTGTCCCGACTTCATTGAGGGGGTCGGTGTGAACCGACGACATCGCAAGGCGTCGCCGTGGTCGACCGGCACGGCGACGTCGTTTGATCTGTGGTCCGCGAGCACAGCAGGACGCTCCCGGGCAACCGGTCGTCTTCTACCGAGACGCGGCGGCTAGCGCCGCGCCGGTTGCCTCCTCCGTCCGTCCGGCCGCTCTTCGGGGCGCGTCCGTACGGGCGGGGTTGAGGGGAGCCGGAACAGGCCGACGCTCCACTCGAAGGGAGTTGTTCATGTGGGCCAGCGTGATTGCTGTGTCCGGGACCCTGCTGGGGTCCATCACCGCGTATTTCCTACAACAGCGCGGCTCTGACCGGGCGGCGCTACGGCGTGACCGCCTGATGGCGGTGTGCGCGTTGACGGTGGCGCTGGCCGATCACCGTCGTGCCATGTGGGTTCGCGAAGACCTGCGGCTTACCGGCGTGGACGACATCGTCTACGAGGCGGCCCGGGGTGAAAGCCACGTGACGCGGAGCGCGATCACCGCACCGTTGACCACGCTGTGCATCCTTGCCCCGGTGCTGGCGGGGGTGGCGCAGGACGCGGTCGATGCCGCTTATGGCTTGCGTGGCGCAGGGTCGCCGCAGGCTCTGAATACCGCAAGGCAGAGGGCGATAGACGCCTGTGAGCGGTTGGTCCGCGAAGCCTCAAAGACCTTCTGAACTCCCCCTCAACGGCGTGCGCCCCCGGAGCGGCTACTCCGGGGGCGCCATTGGGCCGTTCCCATCCCGTCTGATCCCAGAGGAGTACGACCCATGAAGTGCATCGTTGCCGGTCATACCGCCGTTACCGCAAAGGAGTTAGCAGAACTGGCGATGGGCGTCGCCGAGCGTTCGGCGGGGTTCGATACGGAACTGTTCACCGGCGCCGCCACGGAGTCGGAAGAGGACCGGGCGGCGCGGCTGGCCGTGGCGCGCGAGGTGCTCGCGGATTTGCGCGAGGCCGATCCGGTGGCTGCGGCCTACGCCCGCGCCCTGCTGAAGGCAAGCGACCTCCCCAAGCCTGCGCCGCGCTCGCGCAGGGCCCGGGCGGGACGTCGGACGCCGGTGTGCACCGCGCAGGGCTTGGCGGTAGCGGCATGAGCCAGACCATGGCGGCCCTGTCCGCCGCCCTGCCCCTCGCGGCCGGATGGTCCGTGAACAACCGGTGGCTGCGTCGCCGGATCGAGGCCGCGCGCCACGACCCGCTGACCGGCCTGTGGACCCGCGAGGCGTTCGAGGAACACGCCCGCAAGAGCCTGAGCCACAAGCAGCAGTGGGCCGTGCTGGTGCTGGATCTCAACCGGTTCAAGCAGACCAACGACACCTACGGCCACGCGGCCGGGGATGCGGTCCTCAGCGCGACCGGCCAGCGCCTGGGCGCATGGGCGGCCGCGCATCACGGCGTGGCCGGACGACTGGGCGGGGACGAGTTCGCCGCCATCACCGACGTGAGCGGTACGAGGGACACCGTCACCGGCACCCTCAGCGCGAAGCTGCTGAATCTGATCGGCCGACTTGAGCAGCCCGTTGTTTTCGAGGGGCGCGTGATCGACGTGCGCGTGTCGGTCGGGGTGGCTCGCTCCGAGCGGGCTGAGCTGTCGGCTCTGCTGCGGCTGGCCGATGAGCACATGTACCGGATCAAGCAGCAAGGCGGCGGTTTCAGCATCGCCCCCACGCACGAACACCGCCCGGCGCTCGGCACGGTCAACGGCCGCCGCGCAGGGCGCCCTGGTACCCACTGCGCACCGGAAGGCAGGACCCCATGAACTACGCCGACAGCGTGCAGGACTTGTCGCCTGCCTTGGCGGCGCTGCGGTTGCTGGCCGTGGACTTCGCGAAGATGCCCGCGCCGACCGTGCGCGTCTCGCCGGTCTTCCCGGCGGTGCTGGATCTGTCCCTGCACGGCGACTTGGGGGCGTTCGAGCCGTGGCGGCTCGCGCTCGGCATCGCCCGCGAGGACATCGACTTCCACACGCAGGGCGACGGTCGTACGTGGGTGCTGTGCGCCGACACCGACTATGCCGGTGCCCGCGTGACCTTGTACGCCTTCGGCGACGTGCTGCGTCGCACCCTGAACGTGGTGGGAGGCTGCCATGCCGCGTAAGACATCGACCGCCGAACCGGCGCAGGCGACGCGCACCTCGCGCGTCCTCGCAAAGATCCGGGGCATCAACCCGTTCGCCGTCATCGAGAAGCTGCTGACGCTGGCGGCCCTGACCGTCGTGGCGGTCACCGTCGGCGGCCAGCTCGCCCCGATCCTGGGTCTGGACGGACGGCTCGGCACCATCGTCGCCTGGTTCATCGCGCTGGTCTTTGACGCGTTGTGGATCGGCGCGCTGAAGATGAGCGAGCAGGCCATCCGGCAGCGCAGCGTCGTGGGGATGGCCGTGATGCTGTCCGTGGCCGCCCTCTCGATGGCCGGGTCGGTCGCGATCCTGCTGCTGATGGGGCACGCCCGCGTCTTCGCCCTGGTCCCGGTGGCCGCCGCCGTGTTCATGGGGCTGCGGATCTTCGCCGACCACATGCTCGCGGACGACGCGACCTCTCGCGTCATCGCCGATCAGTCCGCCGCCGCCCGCAACACCCTGGCCCTGACCTATGCCGATGCCCGCCAGCTGAAGGCGGGCGCCGAGAACGAGGTCGTCATCGAGACGGCCGCAACGCTCGCCGAGGCACACCGGCAGGCGGTGAAGGCCAGGGCGCTGACCGGCATGCAAAAGAAGATCAACAAGGCGCGCGCCAACGCCGAGGAGAAGCTGAAGTCGTCCGAGGACAAGCACGGGGTGGCGGCCGGGGCCTTCACCGCCCGCGAGCTGCACGTCCTCACCGCGCCCTCGGAAGTCCCCTTCGGAATTGCTCCCCCTGCCCCCCGTGCTAGTGCAGGGGACGCGGATCTGTCCACGGCCCTCGATCCGCACACACCGGCACCCACCAGTCGGCAGGTGGCGTCCTCGGAATCCTCGGAATCCTCTGACCTGCGCGAACGCCCCGTTGGAGGCGAACCCTCGGAATCCGGCTCGGAGGATTGCGAGGGTCCCTCGGATCTTTCCGAGGGACCGGGGCGCAAGCCCAGTATCAGCGACAGGTCGCTGTACCTGACGGGGCGCCGGATCTTCACCGAGCTGGCGCCGCCGAAGTCGCTCAACGGCTTCATCAACGCGATGAAGGCGCAGGGCGCCACGGCCAGTTACGAGCGGATGGCCAAGACCTACGAGCAGTTGCAGGCGGAGTTCGCCGCGCCGAGCGCATAGTCCCGCACACCTCAGGCTGACCAGTCACCAGGAGAGCCCGCCATGCCCGTACCGACCGAGACCGAGCAGAGCGCCGAAACCACCGTGCAGCCGCAGGGCAGCCATCACTGGGTGATGACGCTGGACCTCCCCGGGCGCCTGGCCGTGACGGGGTCCAGCACCTTCACCCCGCCGCGGGGCTGGACCCGCTACGACGCCTATACGGCTATCAGGAACGAGATGACCCGGAGCAATCCGGACCTGGCGCGCGCCAACGTCACCTTCTTCGCCCTGGAGCCCAACCAGCTCTGACCCCAGACACCCCCGGCACCACTGATGAAGGCCGTCCCCCAGCACGTGGGGGACGGCCTTCGTCACGACTGCCGGAAGACAGTCGAGTGCACCACCGCCCCGGGCCATCGGTTGGCCGGCGGCTGGCGGGCTGGCGGACACGGTCCGCAGGTCCCGCAGGTCCGCCGCGCAGATCCGGCACCGGCCACGGGGGGATTCGTCCTTCCCACCCCACCTGAGAGATGAGGATGCATGGCCGCCGAAGCGGTCGAAGCGACGAAAGACGCAACACCCACCACCAAGCCGCCCCGGCCCGCGGCGCGCAAGCCGATGTCGGAGGAGTCCCGATGGCTGATCGGCGGGCTCGCTGTCACGGTGCCCGCCTCCGGGCTGGTCTACCGCGACGAGGTCGAGTCCTGGGTCTACGACAACCGCTACTGGCTGCTCGGCATCGCCGTGCTGCTGGTCGGATCGTGCGTGCTGGCGATGACCCGGGCCTACCGGCGTTCCCGCAGGGCGCGTCCGCGTAAACAGGCGCGCGCCGTGGCCGCGTTCGCCTCCGAAGGCCTCCAAAGCCCCGCAGCGCAAAGCGCCCTGGACAGCGGGGATCCGGGCACGAGGCCGACCACCTCCCCGGAGACGACAGGGCAAGCAGCCTCCCCGGTCACACTGGATGCACAGCCACAGGACCCGGTCACACCAGATGCACCGCCACAAGAGGGGCCCGATTCCCCGGTCCCCCTCGCGCCGGAGGTACAGCCACCGGCGGCGCCTGCTTCCTTCCAGCGTGATGAGGCGCCCAAGCTGGCCGCCGCGCTGAAGCTCGACTACGCGGCGGGCAAGCCCCGCACGCTCAGCCGCGCGCGGGTGGAGCTCGGGGAAGAGTGGGTCATCGAGCTGCCGCCCGGCGGCGTGTACGGCGATGTGGCGGCCAAGTCGGAGCGGGTGATCTCCTGGCTCGGCGTGGACGCCACCAAGGTGACCATGCGTCCGGGGCCCACCTCCCGGCATGTGGTCATCACGGTCCTGGACCATCCCGTCTACAGCCGCACCCCGGCCCTCCCCGACCCGTTGGAGGCCACCCGCCGAGGTGTGATCCCTCTCGGGTATGACATGCACGGCGTCATCGTCGAAATCCGCTCGCCGGTCGGCGATACCCAGATGCTGATCGCCGGATCGGCCGGTGCCGGAAAGACCGAAGAGATCAAGTGGCTCGTCTATTTCGCTCTGGTCAACGGCTGGGACGTCGTCCTGGTCGACGCCAAGGGAGACGGTGACCTCGCCTATGCGGAAAAGGCATGCCTCATCTATGAGGAGGTCCCCGACCACGACCGGATGATGGACATCATCTCCTTCGTGGAAGACCGGCACACACAGCGCGCCGCGGAGAACAGTGCATCGGTGAAAGCCGGAAACGGAAAGGTGAAACACCGGCCTCTGCTCTTCATCATCGATGAGGTCAGCACCTACACCGATGAGGCCGACTCGAAAAAGCAGGCGGCGGATTTCGAGAAGAAGCTGAAGAAGGCTTCCCGGAAGTTCCGCTCGTCGAAGATCCTCGTCGTGCTGGCAACGCAGAGCCCGAAAGCTGAAGTCATCAACACATCGATTCGCGCGAATCACCGTGTGCGACTGGCCTTCGGATGCGCCGAAACCAAACAGTCGGACGTGATTCTGGGCAGCGGTACAGCGGCAACTGGACACGACGCCTCCAAGCTCCCCGGAATCGACGGCGTAGCAATCCTTCAGTTCAAGGACCTGCTCCGGGAGTTGCGCGGTTTCCTTATCACCGACGACGAACTCCAGGCGGCCATCGATGCCCGCGCGGAGGAGTTCTTGGAGGCGGAGCCCGAACACGTCCGTCTGGTCCGTGAGGCGTACGGCGACGATGCGTTTCTTTCCACTGTCGAATTCGCGTCCCGGCTCCGTGAGCTGGGGGTGGATATCGCCGGTGGAGAAGACGCCGGGAAGACCGGGACAGCCGTTGGCGAATGGCTGCATGAGCACTTCGGCCGCGACGTGCCGCAGGCGCAGAAGCGGATCGAAGGCCAGCGTGTCAGAGGCCGCGAGCTGGCGGAGATCCTCCGTCGCTGATCCGTGCCACCCCTTGTGCCACCCCCGTGCCGCCCCCGTTCCAGTGCCGTGCCGTCACAGGGGGCGGCACAGGCTTGTCACGGCACGTGGCACGGGGCCCTACCTGCGAAAACACAGTGAAGGAGCTGGAGTTCATGAAAGGGTCCGTGATCGGCCTTGTGGTGGTCGGGTCGGGTCTGTTGGCGGTCACTGCCACGAGCCTGACCGGCAACCCGGCGGTCAGCGGCAAGGCCACGTCGGTGGCCAACCGCACGACGCCTGGGTCGGTGCCCGACACCTACGCGCCGCTGTTCAGCGCCTGGGGCAACGAGTGTGACGCCCTCACCCCCAGCATTCTGGCCGCACAGATCAAACAGGAATCGCAGTTCAACCCCCGGGCGAAGTCTCCAGCCGGGGCCCGGGGCATCGCCCAGTTCATGCCCAAAACCTGGGAGAGCTCAGGATTCGACGGCAATGGCGACGGCGACAAGAACGTGTGGGATCCGGAAGACGCGATCCCCTCGGCCGCCAAGTACATGTGCTCGGTCTCCCGGGAGTTGAAGGGCATTCCCGGCGACAAGACACGGCTTGCCCTGGCCGGATACAACGCCGGTCCCGGAGCAGTCCAAAAGTACCGGGGCATACCGCCATACAGGGAAACGGAAGAATACGTCGCCACCATCATGGCGTCGGCCGCGAAGATGGGCCAGGCCGTGAGCGGGCAGGGCAACATCGCCGTGGAAGCGGTCAATTACGCGTCCGCTCAGATCGGCAAGGACTACGTCTGGGGCGGCAACGGGGACACCGATGGCGGTTTCGACTGCTCGGGTCTCACCAAAGCCGCCTTCTCTCAGGCTGGGGTGACCCTGCCCCGCGTCGCCAGCGCCCAGTACACGTACCTGGAAAACGACGGGGCGCTCGTCGACAAGGACGACCTCAGCATCGGCGACCTCATCTTCTTCAGCCAGAAGAAGCGGACGGGCAAGGCGACGCCCGCTGACATCGACCACGTCGGGATCTATCTCGGCAAAGGCTATTTCCTGAACGCTCCGCGTACCGGGGCGAAGGTCCGTATCGAAAAGGTCTGGTGGGACACCTACATGGGGTCCGGCCGGGTCTACCCGAAAACCACGAACACCAAGGAGGTGTGATGGGGAACGGACAGTGCATTGCGACGACGCAGGCCATGTATTCCGTGGCCTCGTCCGCTCAGAGCCTGGAAACGACGGTGACCGTCCTGACGGTCCTGGTGGTCTTCCTGGGGCTCATGTGTGCCGGGGCCGTGGTCGTCGCGTTCCGGCTCGGTTCCACCCTCAAGCGCCTCTCCGCGCAGCAGCCCGCACCTTTCAACCGCACGTCTGAGAAGGAGTACTGAGTATGGGCAAGTACACCGGAACCATCGTCGTCGCCGGTCCTGGTGATGGGTGCATCACCAAGTCGGACGGCTCCAAGGACTGCTCCAAGGGTGCCAAGCAGGTCGTCAAGACGGTCAACGACACCGGCCCGGACCTCGCGCCCGTCTCGGGGTTCCTGCCGCTGTACGGCGTGATCATGGGCGTGCTGGTCGGCGCGGTCATCCTGGCCATTGCGGCCGGGGCGGTCATCTCGGCCGGACGCGGCGGCATCCAGGCCGGGTTCAAGAAGGACGGCTCGGCGCTGAAGAAGACCGCGGTCACCGTCGGCGGTCTGATCGTGCTGCTGCTCGGCGTGCTGGCCATCGGCCCGTCCATCGCCACCGCGCTGGGCGGCTGAGCATGGCCGACGACCGGTGCAGCCTGATCAAAGGCCCCGCTCACCAATACTGCGAGCGGGGCCAGAGCGGCGGCAGGGGAGGCAGGCCGGACGACCTGACGCCACAGATGCCCGAGGCGCTCGATCCGCTGGGCGCCGCCGCCAACTGGCTCTCCGACCAGGCGTCCGCCCTGTACCGGCTGATGGACAAGTCGATGATGGCGGCCGCCGATCCGCTGGCCGGCCTCAAGGGCGGCACGCTGGCCAAGGTGTACAACCCGGTGGCGGGCCTGGCCCTGCTGATCGGTGCGATTGCTCTGGTGGGCGGGCTGATCTTCTGGATCGCCCGCCCTTCGGGGCCCGCCTTCAAGAAGGCGGGCTCGGCCGGGGGCCGGTTCTTCGGTCTGCTGTTCCTGGTGACGGTCATTCCGGTGGCGGTGGCGTTGATCGCGTTCGCGCTGGGCCAGTTCTCCGCGCTCATCTACGCGGACCTGGCCGACCACCCCTTCAAGGGCATGGAAAAGTCCCTGCTGGGCTCCACCGGCAACCCCTACGGGCGGCTGGCGCAGGCCGCGGTCGTGCTGTTCGCGGTCGGCCCGCTGTGGCTGCTGTGCGTCATCGCACCCATCGCCGTGCTGGCCGCCATGGTGTTCCTGCCGCTGTCCGCCGCACTGGGGGTGGGCAAGGGCTGGATGCGCTCACGCAGCGGCAAGACGCTGCTGCATCTGCTCGCGGCGGTGTTCCTGGCCAGGGTGCCGGTCGCCATCGTGCTGATCTTCCGCAAGGTGCTGCCCAAGAGCGCACTGACCGATCTGCTGCTGACCGCCGCCACGACGGTCGTGTGCCTGTACATCCTGCTGAGCCTGCCAGAGATGGCCAAGAGCGTCGCCGCGGCCGTCACCCGGGCCCCGAAGCTCAAGACGCAGAGCGAGGGCCGCACCGCGGTCACCAAGATGCCCGCCGACGCCGAACGCCAGGCCCACGCCAAGCGACTGGCCGCCGCGCAGGCCAACCCCGGCAGGCACAAGCCGCCCCGCCAGGCGGCGTCCGCACACGCGCCGGGCCGCCGCCCCTACCCCGGCGGCGGCAAGGGAGTCCGGGCCGCGCTGAAGGCGCCCGGCCCTTCGGCGAACCCCGCTCAGCCCACTCCGTCCGGCCCGTCCCGCACCACGCCCGCACGACAGGAGAGGATCCGCCATGTCCGGGTCACGGACGTATCTGCTCGACCCGCTCTACGAGACCGAGACGCTCAAGCTCCCCCCGTCACGTACTGACCTGACCGTCATGGGCGCCGGGGTCGCCCTGAGCGCCGTCCATGGGATGGCTGTCCCCGGCATCCTGGGGACACTGACCTGCATCGTGCCCGCCGCGTTGGCCGGGGCCCTGTCCCTGGTCAAGACGGGTGGGTCGACCGTGGTCGACCGGCTGGGCCGCCGCGGCGGTCATGCGCTCAGGAAACGCGCCCTGCAGCGGGCCGTGCGCCGGTATGAGAGTGAGCAGGCCTCCTTCGCAGATGATGCGGAGGGGGCCCTGCCCCGCCACACCGCCTTCACCCACATCAACGATGTGGTCTGGCACGAACGGGACGGATACGCCTTCCCGCAAGGGGCGGGCAGGCTGCTGGCGGCGTTCGAGTGGGTCACCGACGGCGCCGCGCTGAAGGACGGCGCATACCGCGACCGCGCGCACGACGCACTGGCCGCGTTCCTGGAATGGGTCGCCGCCACCGGCCACGGCAGTTGCGTGCGCATCGTGCACGCCGTCAGCCCCTACACCGGTGGGCACGACGTGCGCGCCGAAGGAGACGGCGACCTGGCCGACTCCTACCGCCAGCTCATGGACCTGGTGAACGGGGCGTGCGATGTGCACTCCACCGTGATCCTGCTGTCCGTGCCCGCCCACTGCCCCGACGTCGAGGAGGAGACCGCGTGGGCTCAGGCCGCCTACGAGCAGGCGCGGGTGTGCGGGATCGAAACCGGCCGCATGTGGGACCGCGCCACCTTCGACATCGCCCTCGCACCGATCCAGGGCAGCGACCCCTACGAGATCCACGAAAGCCTCTTCCGGTCCGGTGACTTCGTCACCGCGACCGCGGCTGTCACCGACTTCCGCCGGGGCGAGCGGGCAGCGGACTTCTGGCGCCCGATGATCACGACGCTGCCGCGGGTCACCCGCACCACCGTCGTGGAGTATCTGCCGCTGGACCGCCGCAAGGCGGAAAAGCGGCTGGAGACCGGCGAGATGCTGCGCACCGCGACCGCCCGCGACGAGCAGGACGCCCGCCGGGAAAAGACCTCCACCCGCACCGGCCGACGCGCAGCCGAACTCCACGAGCAGGACATCTCCGACGGCGCCGCCTACGTGAAGGTCGCCGCGCACGTGATGGTCCAGGCCCGCGATGCGGCGGAACTGAAGGAGTTTCGCCGCGATGTGGAGCAGGGCGCGGTATCGGCCGGCGCGCACCTGATGTGGATGGACCGGCAACACGAAAAGGGCTGGCACGCCGCCCAGCCCCTCCCGGGAGGGGAGATCACATGCTGACCACGACCACCCGCCAGGCCGCGGGCCTGTTCCCGGGCTATGCCTGCAAGCCGGTCACCGACGGGGCGCTGATCGGCGCCTCACTGCTGGACGGCTCCCCCTTCCGCCTCACCCCCGTGGACTGCGACCAGGAGGTACTGCCCTCCACCGGCATGGCCCTGCTGGGGACGCTGGGCAACGGGAAGTCCACCAACACCAAGGTCATGTCCCTGCGGGACATGGCCCGCACCGGGCGCCGTTACGCCGTGCTGGACGCCAAGGGTGAAGACGGGGTGGGGGAATGGGATGCGGTCGCCGCGGCCCTGCACGTCACCCCGGTCCGCTTCGGCGACGGGGTGTGCATGAACCCCCTCGACCCCCGGATCCCCCCGCTGCACCGCGTGCAGCTCGTGGCGGTGCTCGCCGAACTCGGCGGGCACCGGCCACTGTCGCCCGGAGCACGCATGGCGCTGGACGCGGCCATGGAATCCCCCGCGGCCCGCACCCTGTCCGGATTGATGGGCGCGGTCACCTCCCTGGAAGCCGACGCGATCCCCGGACGCTTCGATGCCGGGCAACTGCTCGCCTTCGGGCAGGAAGTGGTGCAGGCGCTGTCCCCGTTCATCCGCTCCGCCACCCGCGGCATGCTCGACGGGGAAACGTCGGTCTCGCTCGATGCGAAGCTGACCGTGTTCGACTTCTCCCACATCGACCGCACCTCCATCGCCCTGCCCGCGCTGATGTCGGTCGTGGGGGTGTTCCTGGAGTCGGTGTGGCTCGCCCAGGGCGGCGCCGACCACGGCATCCACTCGACGCTCATCGTCGAAGAGGCCTGGCAGATCCTCAAACACCCCGCCACGGCCGCACTGCTGCAGCGCATGATGAAGTACTCCCGCCGCGAAGGCCTCTCCGTCACCTCCGTCGCGCACAGCGCCAAGGACGCCACCTCCGAAGAGGCCAAAGACCTCCTTCGCCTGGCCTCCACCCGGGTCCTGCACCAGATGGATGAAGGGGAAGCGGAGCAGTGCCGCGGCCTGTTTTCCCTGCCCGACTGGGCGGTCCGGCAGATCCCGCTGCTGGGCCGGGGACAGGCCATCTGGCAGACCGGACGCCACGTCAACCTCGTCCAGACCCTCGTGACCGACTACGAGAAGCGGCTGTGCTTCACCTCCCGGCGCCGCGACGCCGCCCAGGGCAAGCCGCCCGCCCCCGCGCCGGTCGCACGAAGCGAGTGGGCGTGGGAGATGCCGCCCAACGTCATCGACCACGCCGCCTGACCCCCACAGCCCCGCACCCTCCACCCCGCGCCCCGCCCCGTTTCGGGCGGGGCGTCGCCGTTGCCC
>NZ_LIPN01000228.1 GCF_001418325.1 Streptomyces atriruber
TGTATAAGAGACGGGGGGCGGGGGCGGCCTCGGCCTTGCCGGTTGCGGGCCAGGAGACGAGCCCGGCGACGAGGGCTGCGGCCACGGAGGCTACGGCTGCTCCTACGGAGAGGCGTGACTTGGGCATGGGGGGACCATCCGTTCTTGTATGTGAACTTCAAGTTCCTGTCTGAACACGCGCGTTGGCCCGTGACCATAGGTACGGACCAGCCTTCCGTCAAGGCGTGAAGTTAGAGCTCCTGCTCAGAAGTGCCCGCCGTCTCGGTCGTCTCGGCGGCAGGCTCCGGCACATCCGGCCACACCCCCACGTGGTCCGGCTCCGCCGTCAGCCGCACGCGCCCCCGCAGCCCGTACCGCTCCACGTACTCCCCCGGCAGCTGCAGCCGCCCCGCCCTGTCCAGAACCGTGAATTCCTGGCCGGTTCCGCCGCGTTCACGGAGCGTCTCCGAGGAGGTGCGTCCGTCACGGATGCGCACCGTGCGCCGCACCTGCTCCGAGACGAGCGGGTCGTGCGTCACGACCAGGACCGTCGCCCCGANNCGACGGCCACGCGCTGCTGCTCGCCGCCGGAGAGCTCGTCGGGCCGCCGGTCGCGGCAGTGCGCCACGCCGAGCACGTCGAGGAGTTCGGCGGCCCTCTCGTGGCGCGAACGTCGGGGCACGCGCGTGTACTTCATCGGCAGCGCCACGTTCTCCAGAGCGGTCAGATGGGGCAGCAGATTGCGGCTCGTCCGCTGCCAGACGAAGCCCACCGTGCTCCTGCGGTAGCCGAGGCGTTCGCGGCGCCCCATCGCGAGCAGGTCGTGCCCCGCGACCTTCGCGCGCCCCGCGGTGGGCAGGTCGAGCCCCGAGAGGATCGACAGGAGCGTGGACTTGCCCGACCCCGAGGCGCCGACCAGGGCCACGCATTCGCCCTCCGCGACGACCAGGTCCAGGCCCTGGAGCGCCTGCACCTCGACCTCCTCGGTGCGGTAGACGCGGACGAGGTTGTCGCAGACGACCAGGCCCTCGTCGGCCGCCGGGCGCCCCGCGGCGCGGGCCCGCGCCTCCAGCTCGGCCAGTTCAGTGCTCATCCACCCTCCCGGTCAATGCTCGTCCGCCCTCCCGAGTCGCAGGACGGCGCCGAGCCCCCGGCGCCGCCCGAGCCAGGTCTCCACGCCCACCGCCAGGGCGACCAGGAGACAGATTCCCGTGCCCAGGGCAGCGGTGAACAGCACGTCGACGTGCCGGTCGGGCGCGGCGGGCCCGCCGGTGAACTCCCGCAGTTCCAGGGCGGGTCCGAGCAGCGAGGGCAGCACGAGGCCCAGCGCGACGCCGCCCGCGACGGCGGCCAGCACCAGCGGCAGGAGCTGCAGCAGGTGCAGCGCGGACGCGGCCCGCCCGCCGAGGCCGAGGGTGCGCAGGTAGGCGGTGGTGCGCCCGCGCGCGGAGGCGGAGAGGAGCAGTTCGAGGACGAGGGCGAGCAGCGCGAGGAGCACGGCGAGCGCGGTACAGACGGTGTGCGCCACGGTCACGGCGGCGATCAGCCGGTCGTCGTCGGCCTCGGCCTGCTCCTCGGCGCGGATGCGGAGCTCGCCACCGGCCGCCCCGGGAGCGGACCGCGGTACGAGGGAACGCAGCGCCTCGGTGTCCATCCGGGCGCCGTACAGCAGGAGCGCGGTCTCCTCGAAGTCCGAGGCGACGAAGGCGCGCAGGTCCCTGTTGTCGGCCACGAGGAGGTGCTGCCGGGCCACGGCGGCGCCGCGCACGGGTCCGAGCGCGGCATCGCCCGCCGCGGCGTCGGGCAGCGGTCCGACGATCCGCAGGCGCGTCTCCTTGCCGTGCAGGGTGAACGTGAGCACGTCCCCGGCGTGCCCTTCGGAGGCGAGCACGCGGATGTCGCGGCCGCCGCCCCGGGTGAGCCCGGCGTCGTACAGCGCGCGGGCGGCGGGCGAACTCCCCACCGCCCCGCGCAGCTTCGCCCCGTCCACGCCGACGAGGCTGGAGATCCCGTACCGTCCCCCGTCCGTCCCGCTCACCGGATCGACCCTCAGCTGCCGCACGGCGACCGTTTCCCGCACCCCACGCGCGCGTGCCAGCCGCCCCGCCGTGCCGGGGTCGCGCCCGGCCCCCAGGAAGGAGGCGTCGGCGCCCACCTGCCAGGCCGCCGCCTCGCGCCGCCCCTCCACGAGCGTCCCGGAGACGAGGCCTCCGAAGACGGCGCCCGCGAGCGTCACCACCAGGACGAGCAGCGCGAGCCCGCGCGCGGGGGCCTCCTTGGCGGCGCGGGAGAGCGCGACGAGCGCCACGGCGCCCCGCCCCCGCGCCGACCACCGCGCCACCGCGCGCACCGGCCAGGGGTAGCACCGCACCAGCACGGCGACCGTCACGAGCCCCAGCAGCACCGGCACCGCGGCGAGCAGCGGATCCGGTCCCGCCGCGCCCTCCGTGCCCCGGGCCCGCAGCGCGAGTACTCCGCCCGCCGCGAGCACCAGGACCAGCGCCTCCGCCACCAGGCGGCGCCCCGCGCCCCGCGGCGCCCGCTCCCGTAGTACGGCCCGGTCCCGCACCGCGGCCCACGTCAGGACGGGCAGCGGCAGCCAGCAGAGCACCGCGACGACCAGCCCGGTGCCGTACGCGGGCGAACTCCCCGGCACCACCGCGGCGGCCGCACAGCCGACGCCGTAGCCGAGCAGCGCGGCGGGCGCACTCCGCCCGGCCCGCCCCAGGGCGAGACCGGTGGCCGACGCCCCGCGCGCCCGCCGCAGCAGATCCCCGTCGAGCCGTCGCCGCACCACCAGCAGCGCCGTCACACAGACGGCGGCGAGCCCCACGCCGAGCAGCGAGGCCAGCGCGAACGACATCACGACGCCCGCCTGCCGCCACTGCTGTCGGAACTCTTCGAAGACGTCGGTCAGTTCGGTGTCGCTCTCCAGCTCCGTCGCCGGATGGATCCCGAGGAAGCACCACTCCCCGCCGTACGACTCGAAGCCGCAGAAGGCCTCCTTGGCGGCGGGCGGGTAGCGGGCCATGATCCGTCGGAACTCCCGCGCCCCGTCCTCTCCCAAGAAGCGGCCCGCGACGTCGTCCTTCAGATGGATCCGCATGTTCCATTGGACGGTGAACTCGGCGTCCGCCTGGTTCTGCAGGACCTCGACGCCGCGGGGCGCGACGAGTGCGCCCACTTCCGGGGCGGCGCCTGCCGTGCCGGGCAGGGGGCGCACCAGCAGCGGCTGCTCGCTCCACAGCCGCTCGCCGCCCGCCGGGTGCCCGGCCCGGAAGATCCCGGCGACCCGGCCCTCGGCCCGTACGTTCGGCAGTGCGCCGCCCTGCAGCCCGATCCGCTGCCCGACCCGCAGTCCGAGCGCGTCACGCGTCCGCTCGGACACGGCGAGCTCCACGACCTCGCCCCGCTCCCGGGGCGGCCTCCCGGCGACGTACGCGCCCTTCTCCGGGGCATCGGAGGCGTACATCAGGGACAACGTGACACCGCCCGCTGCATCCTCCCCCCGGCGCCCCGCCACATCCCCCTGCACGGTGGGCAGTTCGATGCGGGTGGAATCGTGCGCGAGGCCGCCGCGCAACGAGTTCGGTGCGGCGTTCTCGAGGGCGGACGCGTATCTCGCGAGATCGGCGCCGAGGTCGCTCTCCCGGCCCGGAGAGGGCTCTTCCGGATCGATCCGTGCGCTGTGCACCACACCGGGCGCCGCCCGCTGCACCTGCTCGAACCGCCCGGCCAGCGCATCACCGCCGAGCCGCTGGAACAGCCCGGGGCCGGCGGCGGCCACCCCCACGAGCACGGCGGTCAACACAGAGAGCCCCACCCCCAGAGGCACCCGCCGCCACCACTCACTCCACCGCACCGCACGCCACGACCACCC
>NZ_LIPN01000229.1 GCF_001418325.1 Streptomyces atriruber
TGTCGCCCGGTGGCGGCAGGTGCCGGGGAACGGACGGGGCCGCCGCGGAGCGGCGGGGTTGGTTCGGCGCACCCCCGCGCAGGGCCACAAACGGACAGGTCCCCCGAAAAGGACCTTGGACCCGACACGGGTACCCGAAGTGGACTAGACCTCTCACGGGGTGACGCGCGAGACTGTCCCCCGTGAGACACGTCATCGCCCTCGATGTGGGCGGCACCGGAATGAAGGCCGCCCTCGTAGGGGCGGACGGCACCCTGCTGCACGAGGCACGCCGCCCCACGGGCCGCGACCGCGGCGCCGCCGCGGTCGTCGAGAGCATCCTCGACTTCGCCGCGGCCCTCCGCGCCCACGGCACCGCCCACTTCGGCGAGCCCGCCGCCGCGGCGGGAGTAGCCGTCCCCGGCATCGTCGACGCCGAGCGCGGCATCGCCGTGTACGCGGCCAACCTCGGCTGGAGCGACGTCCCCCTGCGGGACCTCCTCAGCGCCCGCCTGGAAGGCGTCCCCGTGGCCCTCGGCCACGACGTCCGCACGGGCGGCCTCGCCGAGGGCCGCATCGGCGCGGGCAAGGGCGCCGACCGGTTCCTCTTCGTCCCCCTCGGCACCGGCATCGCCGGCGCCATCGGCATCGGCGGCGCCATCGAACCCGGCGCCCACGGCTCGGCCGGCGAGATCGGCCACATCGTCGTGCGCCCGGACGGCCCGCCCTGCGGCTGCGGCCAGCGCGGCTGCCTGGAGCGCCTCGCCTCCGCGTCCGCGGTCAGCAAGGCGTGGGCCGAGGCGAGCGGCGACCCGGAGGCGGACGCCGCGGACTGCGCGAAGGCCGTGGAGTCCGGCGACCCGCGGGCCGAGGAGGTCTGGCGGAACGCCGTCGACGCCCTGGCCGACGGACTGCTCACCGCCCTCACTCTGCTGGACCCGCACACCCTGATCATCGGTGGCGGTCTGGCCGAGGCCGGGGAAACGTTGTTCACGCCGCTGCGAGCCGCCGTCGCGGCACGCATCGTCCAGTTCCAGACGCTGCCGGAGATCGTCCCCGCGGCCCTCGGCGACACCGCCGGGTGCCTGGGCGCGGGCCTGCTCGCCTGGGACCTCGTAGACCGAGAGACCGCCACCGCCCCGACGGACACCGCACCCGCCACCCCCACCGACACGGACCCCACGGAGGTATCCACCTGATGGCCACTAGCAAGGTTCTCGCCGGTGCACAGGTGGTACTGCCCACCGGAACCCTCACGAACGGCCGCGTCATCGTGGAGGGCACTCAGGTGGGCGGGAGCGCTCCCGTTGATGCCGAGACTCTCGACCTCACCGGCCACTGGGTGGTCCCCGGCTTCGTCGACATCCACAACCACGGCGGCGGCGGCGCCTCCTTCACCTCCGGCACCGTCGAGGACGTGCTGAAGGGCATCCACACCCACCGCCTGCACGGCACGACCACCGTCGTCGCCTCCTTCGTGACCGGCGAGATGGACTTCCTCACGCAGCGCGCGGGGCTCCTCTCCGAGCTGGCCGAGCAGGGCGAGATCGCGGGCATCCACTTCGAGGGCCCGTTCATCTCCCCGTGCCGCAAGGGCGCCCACGACGAGACGCTGCTCCGCGACCCCGATCCGGCCGACGTCCGCAAGCTCCTCGACGCGGCCCGGGGCCACGCCAAGATGGTCACGCTCGCCACCGAGCTCCCGGGCGGCATCGACTCCGTGCGCCTCCTCGCCGAGCACGGCGTGATCGCGGCCATCGGCCACACGGACGCGACGTACGAGCAGACCGTCGAGGCGATCGACGCGGGCGCCACCGTCGCGACGCACCTCTTCAACGCCATGCCGGGCCTCGGCCACCGCGTCCCGGGACCGATCGCCGCGCTCCTGGAGGACGAGCGGATCACCGTCGAGCTGATCAACGACGGCACCCACCTCCACCCGGCCTCCTTCGAGCTGGCCTTCCACCACGCGGGCGCGTCCCGCGTCGCGCTGATCACCGACGCGATGGACGCGGCGGGCTTCGGCGACGGCCGCTACATGCTCGGCCCGCTGGAGGTGGAGGTGAAGGACAGCGTGGCGCGGCTCGTCGAGGGCGGCTCGATCGCGGGCTCCACGCTCACCCTGGACCGCGCGTTCAAGCGCTCGGTGACCGTGGACGGGCTGTCCGTCGAGGACACCGTCCGCGCCATCTCCGCCAACCCGGCGAAGCTCCTCGGCCAGTACGACACGGTGGGCTCCCTGGAGCCGGGCAAGGACGCGGACCTGGTGGTCCTGGACGCGGCCTTCGACGTCAAGGGCGTCATGCGCAAGGGCGAATGGGTGGTTGAGCCCTTTTAGCCCCTTCTGATAACCCCTCCTGAACACAAGGCGGTTGGCCCTCACCTCTGGGCCAACCGCCTTCTGTTTGGCATGATCAGAACCCTGAAAGAGGCCGCACGGACAGGTACTTCGGGGGTGGTACGGGTGATCCTCACCGTCACGTTGAACGCCGCCCTCGACATCACCTACCGTGTCCCCGCCCTCACCCCGCACGCCTCGCACCGCGTCACCGAAGTGACCGAACGCCCCGGCGGCAAGGGCCTGAACGTCGCCCGCGTGCTCGCCGCCCTCGGCCACGACGTGACCGTCACCGGCTTCGCGGGCGGCGACACCGGCCGCACCCTGCGCGACCGCCTCGCCCCCGAACCGCGCATCACGGACGCCCTCGCCCCGGTCGCGGGCGCCACCCGCCGCACCCTCGCCGTGGTCGACGCGGCGACCGGGGACACCACCCAGCTCAACGAACCGGGCCCGGCCGTCACCCCCGCCGAGTGGGCCGCCTTCCTGGGCGCCTACGAGGAGTTGGTGCACCGCGAGGGCCTGGCCGCGGTCGCCCTGTGCGGCAGCCTGCCCCCGGGCGTCCCCGTCGGTGCGTACGCCCGGCTCGTACGGGCCGCGCGGGCCGCCCGCGTCCCCGTCCTGCTCGACACGAGCGGGGAGCCGCTGCGCCGCGGCGTCGCCGCCCGCCCCGACATCGTCAAGCCCAACGCGGACGAGCTCGCCGAGCTCACCGGCTCCCACGAGCCCGCGCAGGCCACCCGCGACGCCCGCCGCAGGGGCGCCCACGCCGTGGTCGCCTCGCTCGGCGCCGACGGCCTCCTCGCGGTGACCGCGGACGGCGGCTGGCGCGCCCGCCCCCCGAAGCGGGTGCGCGGCAATCCGACCGGCGCCGGCGACTCGGCGGTCGCGGGCCTGCTCTCCGGCCTGGCCGAACGCCTTCCGTGGCCGGACCGCCTGGCCCGCGCCGTGGCCCTGTCGGCGGCGACGGTGGTGGCGCCGGTGGCGGGTGAGTTCGACCCCTCGACGTACGAAGAACTGCTGGCAAGGGTCGCGGTGACCGGACAGGTCCCCGCGGCGTGAGCCACGCCCACCCGTAGAGCAACACGCCCACCCGCAGAGCAAGACGTATCCGCACCGCACAACGGGGCGCAGCGCCCTGGGATTTGGGGAGCATCGTGCCACTGGTCAGCACCGGGGAACTCGTCTCGGAGGCCCGCGCCGCGGGTCACGGCGTCGCCGCGTTCAACGTCATCACCCTGGAGCACGCGGAGGCGGTCGCGCTGGGCGCGGAGCGGGCCGGGGCCCCCGCCATCCTGCAGATATCCGAGAACGCGGTGAAGTTCCACGGCGGCCGCCTCGCCGCGATCGCGGCGGCGACGTCGGCGGTGGCCCGCGCGTCCTCGGCCCGTCTCTCGCTCCACCTGGACCATGTGATGGACGTCGAGCTGCTGCGCGCCGCGCACCCCGAGGGTTTCAGCTCGGTGATGTTCGACGCGTCGAAGCTGTCGTACGGCGAGAACGTGAAGGCGACGGCGGACGCCGTCCGTTGGGGGCACGAGCGCGGCATCTGGATCGAGGCGGAGCTCGGCAAGGTGGGCGGCAAGGAGGGCGAGGCCCCGCTGGACGCGCACGCGCCGGGGGTACGCACGGATCCGGCGGAGGCGGCCGCGTACGTCGCGGAGACGGGCGTGGACGCCCTCGCGGTGGCGGTGGGCTCCTCGCACGCCATGACGGAGCGCACGGCGGCCCTGGACCACACGCTGATCGGCTCCCTGGCGGCGGCCGTGCCGGTGCCGCTGGTGCTGCACGGTTCGAGCGGCGTGCCGGACGACGAGATCCGGCAGGCCGTCGCGTCCGGCATGGTGAAGATCAATGTGGGCACGGCACTCAACACCGCGTTCACGGGCGAGGTCCGCGCCTACCTCGACGCCCACGAGAGGGGCGTCGACCCCCGGAAGTACCTCGCCCCGGCCCGCGAGGCGATGGCCGGGACGGTGGCGGGGTTCCTGGGGCTGCTGAAGTAGGAAGCAGCCCCAGGAGGGCGCCGGGGGCTCAGCTTCCGGCGCTGCCGGTCTCCTTGAGCCACATCTGGTCGATGTTCGCCCCGGTCGTCCCGCACAGGTCGCTCTGGGCGCAGGAGAGCGTGACCGTGTTGGTGCCCTTGGTCAGCTGGACCAGCGCCCAGGTGCGCGTCCAGCCCTTCTCCCAGTCGCCTTCCTCCGCACCGGAGAAGTTCTCCATGTTCAGGGGGCGGGTCTGCTTGTTGCCGTTGACGAGGATCGTGGCGTTGGAGTCCTTGCCGGGGACGCCGTAGTTGACCCACAGCTTGTACGAGCCGGCCTTGGGGATGCCGTTGACGGTCCACGTCACCTGGGCGCCGACCTTGTCGAACCCGGCCACGTAGACCCCGCCGGCGGCCTTGGCGCCCTTGACGTCGGACGCCGTGGTCGTGCCGCCCTCCAGCTTCAGGGCCTTCGCGTCGGTCTCGGGCAGCACGACCTTCTTGTCGGGCTTCTTCGTCGGCTTCTCGCTGGGCTTCACGGACTCGGCCTGCGACGGCTTGCCGCCGGCGTCCGCCTCGTCCTTCTTGTCGTCGCCGCCTCCGAAGAGCATCGCGGCGCCGATGCCGATGGCGACGACCGCCACCACGGCGATGGCGGCGATCAGCAGCCCCTTGGTGTTGGGGCCCCTGCCGCGGCCGCCGCCCGCGGGCGCGTACTGCGGCGACGCGACGGGGGCTCCGCCGGGCTGTGCCTCGGGGGCGGTGTAGTGGGCGTTGGGCTGGCCGTAGGCCTGCTGCTGGGTCTGCTGCGGGACCTGCTGGCCGTACGTCTGCTGGCCGTAGGTCTGCTGCCCGTACGAGCGCCGATCGCCGACCGCTCTGACCTGGTTGTACGAGGACCGGGGACCCGGGTACCCGTAGCCGCCCCCACCACTGGGCGGGGTCGCGCCGGCGGCCTGTCCGTCCTCGTACAGGTAGCCGAACGGATCGTCGTCGCCCTGCGGCGCGCTCGGCGTGTTCTCGCCGTTATTGCCGGGCGTCATTCCCTGGTCACTCCCTCACATCGCTGACGCGGGGAGCCTACCCGGTCCCGGTGTGGCCAAGGGGTGGCGTTGGCCTCATCCGGGTCGTCATCCGGCCCGCCTGTGCTGCTTGGCACGTGACCGTTTCTCCACGTACATCCGCTGGTCAGCGGAGTGCAACACTTCGTCGGCGGACATCCCGCAGTGGGCCCAGCCGATGCCGAAACTGGCCCCTACGCGCACTGCCCTTCCGTCCACGCGGATCGGCGGGATGATCGCGTTCCGCAGCCGGACGGCGAGGTCCTGCGCGTCGGCGCGGCCGAGCCCGTCGGCGAGGACGACGAACTCGTCGCCGCCGAGCCGCGCCACCGTGTCCCCGTCCCGCACCCCGCTGGTGAGGCGCCTGGCGACCTCGATGAGCACGGCGTCGCCGGTGTGGTGGCCGAACCTGTCGTTGATCGACTTGAAGCCGTCGAGGTCGCAGAAGAGGACCGCGAGCCCCTTCGTGCCGTCGTCCACGTCGCCCTCCCCGCCCTCGGGGGCGACGGTGTGCACGTGGTGGTCGAAGCCCTCCTCCTGCTGGTGGGAGGTGTGCCCGAAGTCGAAGCCGTGTTCGTAGGCGGCGTCCAGGGAGTCCACCGCGCTGGGCTGGCCCGCGTGCGGCCTGCGACAGAGGCGCGCGCTGAGGCGGGCGCGGAGCTCGGCGGAGTTGGGCAGTCCGGTGAGGGAGTCGTGGCTGGCCCGGTGGGCGAGCTGCAGCTCGCGGCGCTTGCGGTCCTCGATGTCCTCGACGTGCGTGAGGAGGAAGCGGGGCCCGTCGGCGGCGTCCGCGACGACGGAGTTGCGCAGCGACACCCATACGTACGTCCCGTCGCGCCGCGCGAGCCGCAGTTCGGCGCGGCCGCCCTCGGCGGAGGTGCGCAGCAGTGTCCCGATGTCCTCGGGGTGCACGAGGTCGGAGAACGAGTAGCGCCGCATGGCCGACGCGGGCCTGCCCAGGAGGCGACAGAGCGCGTCGTTGGTGCGCAGGATCCGCCCGTGCTGGTCGCCGCCCATCTCGGCGATGGCCATGCCGGAGGGCGCGTACTCGAAGGCCTGCCGGAAGCTCTCCTCGCTGGCCCTCAGTGCCTGCTGTTCCCGCTCCAGGCGGACCAGGGCGCGCTGCATGTTGGCCCGCAGGCGGGCGTTGCTGATCGCGATGGCGGCCTGGAAGGCGTACATCTGGAGGGCTTCGCGGCCCCAGGCGCCGGGCCTGCGGCCGTTGCGCGGCCGGTCCACGGAGATCACGCCGAGCAGTTCGCCGCCTGCCGCGCCCGTCGCGTACATGGGGGCGAAGAGGCGGTCGGAGGGGTGCCACTCGTCCTCGAAGCGGGGCTCGGGGCCTTCGGTGTACCACTGCGGGACGTCGTCGTCGTCGAGGACCCAGCCCTCGGTGTACGAGATGAAGCGCAGGGCTCCCCAGGCCTCGCCCATGGCCAGCCGGCGCTCCCAGGCGTCGCGGGAGCCGACGCGTCCGGTGATGAGGGCCTCGGCGGAGGGGTTGCCGGCGAAGGCGGCGACGACGAGGTCGCCGTCGGGGCGCACGAGATTGACGCAGGCCAGCTCGTAGCCAAGGCCGTTGACGACGCCGTCGGCGACGGTCTGCAGCGTGTCCGCCAGGCTCCGGGCCGTGTTCAGCTCCGCTACCACCTGGTGCAGCTGCCGCAGGGTCGCAAGACGGACGTACGGCTCCGACTCGGTCTCCATGCTCGTTCTCCCCGAGACCTCGACAGCAACTCCAGGATGCGCAGCGCCCGCAGTGTTCTTCGGTGTGGACCTTTGTCGGCGGTGGTCTTCCTTGACCTTGCGCCTTTGTGCCCTCAGTGTCTTATTGCCACCGTCACTGAATCACAGCGAGCTGCCCACTCGGTACACAGGGTCAACAAAATATGGGTCCTGTGACTCAAGTCACAGGTGAGAAGCCGCCGTTGGTCCAGTCCCTTGGACTAGTCCACCGCATGACGCGGCACTGCGTGCCAACTTTGCCGACTTCGCGGAAGTCTTTACCCGGCCCGGCCGAGCCGACCGGCGTCCGCCGTCGGTCCTAGGACTCCTCTGGGCCCAGAGCCCGATGTTTCAGGGGGCACGCACCGGCTAGCTTCGACGACGTGGCTCACGTACTGAAGACTCTCCCGGCCCCGCCCACCCCACGCCTCCCGTCATCGGATGGGCATGCTGATGGGGTGAGCAACGACGAGTTCCGCGCGGCGATGTCCCGCCTGGCGGCGGGTGTGGTCCTGGTGACGGCGCGCGAGCCCGGCCTGGACCCGGACGACCCGACCGCCCCGGCGGGCGAGGACGTGGGCATGACGGCCACGGCCTTCCTGTCGGTCTCCCTAGACCCGCCCCTGGTCATGGTGAGCCTGCGCGAGGGCTCCCGGATGGACGACCTGCTGGCCGAACAGCCGCTGTGGGCGGTGTCGGTGCTCTCGGAGAGCCAGCGCCACATCGCGGGCCGCTTCGCGATGAAGGGCCGGATCAGCGACCGGCTGCTCTTCGAGGACATCCCGTACGTACGGGGTGGAGCGTCGGGCGCCCCGCTGATGGGCGGCGCGCTGTCGACGCTGGAGTGCCGCACGGAGCAGACGGTGGCGGCGGGCGACCACACGCTGGTGATCGGCCGCGTACTGACGGCGTCGCTGCCGAGCGGGGAGGGCGGGCCCCTGACGTACTTCCGGGGCCGCTACCGCCAGCTGGGCTAGCGCCCCGTCAGGGGCGCGGGGAACTGCGCGAGCAACCGGAGAAAAGCCGCAGACGCATGTGCCGGGATCCCGGCAGACGCGTCTGCGGCTTTTCGCGGGCTGGGCGCGCAGTTCCCCGCGCCCCTGACGGGGAGCGTCAGGACCAGCCCTGCCCCGAGCGCCCCCGCTTGGTCTCGCCGCGCTGCTTCTTGTTGCGCAGGCGGCGTTCGTTGATGCCGCGCGGGATCTTCGTGGCGCGGCGCGGCCGGGGCGGCGGGGCGGTGGCCTCGGCGAGCAGGGACGCGAGCCGGGTGGCGGCCATCTCCCTGTTCCGCCACTGGGAGCGGTGCTCGCTCGCCCGCACGCTGACGACGCCGTCGACGAGCCGGGGCGCGAGGCGCTCCAGGGCCCGCTGCTTCCACACCTCGGGGAGCGCGTCGGTGGCCGCGAGGTCGAACCGCAGCTCGACCTGGGAGTCCGTGGTGTTCACGTGCTGCCCGCCCGGCCCTGACGACCGCGAGAAACGCCACATGAGCTCGGCCTCGGGCAGGGAGACGGAGCCGCGGATGACATGGGGACCGGACATGCCCCCATGGTCCCGCGTCTGTCGGGCTCACGTCACGCTCTTTTCCCGCGGGTAAAGAAAGTAAAGCGATGTGGAACCCTGGGGACCCCGCTCCGCGTTGTTAGGGGTGACGGTAGCTTCGTCCCCAGTACGAAGCCCGTACGTATGCAACGAGGGAAGGGACTCCCAACAATGGCAGTAAGCCTGTCCAAGGGTGGCAACGTCTCGCTCACCAAGGAGGCTCCGGGCCTGACCGCCGTCACCGTGGGCCTCGGCTGGGACGTCCGCACCACCACTGGCACCGACTTCGACCTGGATGCCTCCGCGATCGCGGTGAACACCGAGGGCAAGGTCTATTCGGACGGCCACTTCGTCTTCTTCAACAACAAGGCGACGCCGGACCAGACCATCGTCCACACCGGTGACAACGTCACGGGCCAGGGCGAGGGCGACGACGAGCAGATCAACGTGAACCTCGCGGGCCTCCCGGCCGACATCGAGAAGATCGTCTTCCCGGTCTCGATCTACGACGCCGAGAACCGCTCGCAGAACTTCGGCCAGGTGCGGAACGCCTTCATCCGCATCATCAACCAGGCCGGTGGCACGGAGATCGCGCGTTACGACCTCTCCGAGGACGCCGCCACCGAAACCGCCATGGTCTTCGGCGAGCTGTACCGCAACGGCGCGGAGTGGAAGTTCCGCGCGGTCGGCCAGGGCTATGCCTCGGGCCTGGTCGGCATCGCCCAGGACTTCGGCGTGAACGTCTGAGCGAGCGTCCGCATGACGTGACCGGCCGAGACCGGCCGGAAGTTCGAAGGGCCCCGGTGGCAGTGCCGCCGGGGCCCTTCGGCGTCCCCGCACCCGCCTCTTGCGCCCCCTACGCTCTCCGCCATGATCGCCGAACTGCAATGCGTGGTCCTGGACTGCCCCGACCCCACGGCCCTTGCGGAGTTCTACCGCACCGTCCTGGGCGGCACCGTGAACGAGCCGGACCCCCGCTGGTCCACCGACGCCGACTGGACGACCCTGCACACCCCCACCGGCCAGGTCCTGGCCTTCCAGCGCGCCCTGGACCACGTCCCGCCCCGCTGGCAGGACCCGACGTCCCCCCAGCAGTTCCACCTGGACCTCCAGGTACCCGACCTGCGCGCCCCCCGGGAGCAGCTCCTCGCGGCGGGCGCGGTCCTGCTCGACGAGCACACGGGCGGCACCTCCTGGCACGTCTACGCGGACCCGGCGGGCCACCCGTTCTGCCTGGTCCGCCACTGATCCCGCCGCTCGGCCCGCCCCCGGGATTTACAGGAGCCCGACTATTCTGGATACTGTAATAGTCAGAGACGCCGAGTAGAGCACCGTCGAAGCTGCCGGAGCCGCCGAAGCTGCCGGAACCGTCGAGATCGTCGAAGAGGAGGGGCCCGTGGCCGCACCGACCGCCTGGACCCGCGCCGCACTCCCCCTCTGCCTGCTCGGAATCCTCGAAGGCGAGCCGAAGAGCTATGGGTACGCCCTGCTCAGCCGGCTCGGCGACGCCGGGCTCGACGGCGTGAAGGCCGCGACCCTCTACCCCGCCCTCGCCCGCCTCGAAGAGGAAGGCGCCGTCGAGGTCGAGTGGGGGGCCGGTGACGGCGGCCCCGGGCGGAAGTACTACCGGATCACCGACGAGGGGCGGGCGAGACTGCGGCGTGACCGAGCCGCCTGGGGGAACTTCTCCCGGACCGTCGCCTCGCTCCTCCCTGCACAGGGGGATGAGCATGAGCAAGACACCCGCGCCTGAGCTGAGCTGGGCGCGCAAGGAGGACGAGGACTGGGCCGACACCGTCCAGGTGCGGCTCGCGTTCGACGAGGACGTGCCCGTCGGATTCGCCGACGAGATCCTCGCCGAGGCCCATCAGCTCGTCGAGGAGTCCGGGCAGCCCGCCCACGACGTGTTCGGCGACCCCGCCGCGTACGCCCG
This sequence comes from Streptomyces atriruber, assembly GCF_001418325.1. Taxonomy (GTDB): domain Bacteria; phylum Actinomycetota; class Actinomycetes; order Streptomycetales; family Streptomycetaceae; genus Streptomyces; species Streptomyces atriruber. Next base: position 10,563 of record NZ_LIPN01000229.1, read on the forward strand.
TGCGGCCGCAGCCGAGCGCGTCAGCGAGCGGCACCGGGCCGGGATCGACACGCGTGGGCTGCGCCCCGGGGAGCGGATCGCCGCCTCGCTCGGTTCGCTCGGGTTCCTCCTGTTCGCCCTCTTCGGCCTGACCTGGATCCAGGACGGCCTGTGGGTCGACGCGACCTGGTCCGCGGTCGCGGGCTTCACGGGGATCGCGCTGGGCGTCGCGGCGGGGTGCGTCGCCTTCGTCGCCCGTGCCGCCGGGCTCTTCCGGGGCATGTGGTGGTTCCTGACGGGCGCGGCCGTCGCCCTGGTGAGCGGCATCGCCCTCATCGAAGTACTCCCCGACGACCAGCTGTTCCGCGTGCCCGCCCCGGTCCTCATGGTGACCGGCGCCCTGCTGTGCGTCGCCGCGTTCCTGCTCCCGGACGCCACGATCGACCGCTGGTTCACCCCGGCCCGCCCGGACGGCGGCCCCGACGACGAGCGGTGGCTGAGCCGCCTGGAGGGCCTGCTGCGCGGTCGGCACGGCATGAAGACCGCCGAGGCCCGCGCCCATGTGCAGGAAGTGCGCCAGCACCTCGCCGCGGCCCCCGGGGACGGGCGCGCCGAGGACGTCTTCGGGGACGTCGAGATCTACGCCCTGCGCCTCTCCGAAGGCCCGCGCAGGCAACTGCGCATCACGCGCCAGAAGCTCTACGGCGCCGTGGCCTCGTCCGTGCTCTTCGCGGTCCTCACCGTCGACCGGCTGGTCGACCCGGAGGGGCGCTCCTCCGGCTGGGTCGCCTGCTATGTGGGGGCGTTCGGGTGCGCCGCCTGGGGCGCGGTCAGCGAATGGCGCACCCTGCGCAAGCAGCGCGCGACCCTCGGAGCGCCCACACCCTAGGGCCTGTCCGGCGGATCAGGGCCTAGCCTGCCCCGCATGATCCTCGAACCACTCGTCGCCGTCGACGGCGCCCTGCCCGGTCACCTGCTCACCGAGGTGACCGGGCTGTACGCGTCGAACCGTGCGTTCTTCGCGCTCAGCGGCGACTTCCCCGACCCCGACGACATCCGCGTCGAGCAGGTCGCCAAGGCCCTCGCGGACGAACTCGCGCACCCGGACGCCGAGGTGCTGCTCGCCCGCTCGCGGGGGCGGCTCGCGGGCGTCGCGATCACCCTCGCCCGCCACCCCGACCCCACCGACCCCGACCCCTGGATCGGGCTGCTCATGGTCGACGCGGGCCTGCACCGCACGGGCGTGGGGCGGGAGTTGACGTCACTCGTCGAGGAGCGGTTCCGGGCGGCGGGGCACGACGCCGTGCGCCTCGCCGTCCTGGAGAACAACCCGAAGGCGCTGCGTTTCTGGACGGCGCTCGGCTACCTCGTCATCGGGCACCGCGAGGACCGCGCCCTGCACCGCCCCTGCGCGGTGCTGCGCAAACCGCTCGCCTAGCCGCGCTACGGCTTGTCCGGCTTGCCTTCCCCGTACAGCCAGTCGCCCCAGATCGCGGCGACCTTCTTGCGCGCCCCTTCGCTGCCCGCGTGCTCCTCGACGTACTCCGTGAAGTCCTCGGTGTCGGCGTTCTTGTGCCGGTACGTCTTCGTCCAGCCCTGCACGATGTCGTAGAACGTGTCGTCGCCCACGGCCTGCCGGATCTTGTGGACGATCATCCCGCCGCGCTCGTAGACGGGCGAGTCGGAGATGTGCTCGGCGCTCGTCGGCTTGGCGGGCGGGAAGGCCCAGACGGCCTCGTTGTCCTCGTCGTCCTCGAAGTAGTCGCCCTTGTAGAGCGCGTCGAAGGTCTCCTGTGCGCTGTCGCCCCCGTGGTCCTCCTCGTACAGCCACTCCGCGTACGTCGCGAAGCCTTCGTTGAGCCACATGTCCCGCCACGTCTTGGGCGTGACGGAGTTGCCGAACCACTGGTGGGCCATCTCGTGGACGACGAGCCCGGTCTCGGGGGCACCGGGGTAGGTGGGGCGGGTCTGCGTCTCCAGGGCGTACTCCGCCTCGTCCTCGCGGAGGACGGTCGCGCCGGTCGAGGAGAAGGGGTACGGGCCGAAGTTGTACTCCTCCCACTCGACGATGTCCGGGATCTTCGCGAGGACCTTCTTGCTCGCCTCGGCCTCGTCCGGGGCGACCGCGGTGATGACGGGCAGCCCCGACTTGGTCGTGGAGGTCCGCATCTCGTAGTCGCCGACGGCCACGGTCGCCAGATAGCTCGCCATCGGTTCGGCGCTGTGCCAGGCGAAGGTGGTGCGGCCGTTCTTGGTCGACTCGCGGGTCAACTCGCCGTTGGAGACGGCCTTGAGGCCCTTGGGGACGGTGACCTGTATGTCGTACGAGGCCTTGTCGCTCGGGTGGTGGTTGCCGGGGAACCAGCTCATCGAGCCGTTCGGCTCGCCGAGCGCGACCGCGCCGTCCTCCGTCTTGAGCCAGCCCTCCTTGGAGCCGTCCTCGTCCGTGATGGTCTCCGGGGTGCCGGAGTAGCGGACGGTCGCGCGGAACGTCTCGCCGCGGTCGAGGTCGTCGGCCGGGCGGACCCGCAGCTCCTGGCCCGCGCGCTGGAAGCGGGCGGCCTTGCCCTCGACGGTGATGGCGGAGACGTCCAGGCCCTTGAGGTCGAGGTTGAAGGAGCTGAGGTTCTTGGTGGCGCGGGCGGTGATCTCCGCGGTCCCGGTGAGGTGCCTGGAGTCGGGGTCGTAGCCGAGGGTCAGGCCGTAGTGCGCCACGTCGTAGCCGCCGTTGCCCTGCTTGGGGAAGTACGGGTCGCGCACGCCGTCCGCGCCGGGGGTGCCGTCGACGCCCGCGCCGCTGCAGGCGCTGACGGTGGCGAGCAGGGCGAGGGCGCAGGTGACGGTGGCGGCTCGGGCGGCCGGGGATCGCAGTTCCACGCGGTGATCTTATGCGGCAAATGTTCGGGGCAGGACGGTATTGGGCCCCTCGGAGCACCGCTCAACGCACCGATCAGAGCACCGCTCAGAGCACCGCGATACCCAACGGCCTCTCGCCCGCCGGGAGTCGGCGCACGGACCCGTCCTCGGTGTCGACCACCGAGATGCCGTTCCAGTAGCCGTCGCGCGTGAAGCCTCCTGTGACGTACGCGGTGCGGCCGTCCTCGGACACGGCGACGTCCTCGTGCGGCCCGTCCAGCGGGATCACCCGCTCCTCGCCGTCCTTCGTCCGCACGGTCAGGGAGGGCCCCTTGTCGGCGTCCGGGTCGATGGGCCCGGTGCCGACCGCGTACAGCGTGCCGTCGTCGGTGACCGTCGCACCGTGCTGGTGGGTGTTGGCGGTCATCTTCTCGACGTCGTACTCGCCGGTGCGTGGATCGAGCACGACGAGCTTCTCGCCCTCGAAGGGCAGCAGCAGCTTGCCGTCGGCGGGGCGCACGGCCGTGTAGTGCGGCTTCAGCCAGGAGCCGAGGCCGCCCTCCGTGCCGTAGGGGGCGACTTCGATGCGGCGCGGCTTCAGCGAGTCGGCGCGCACGACGGTCACGTCGAAGGAGTCGTGGTCGGTGGCGTAGACCTCGCGGCCGTCCTTGGACACGTCGACGTCGAAGGGCCGCCGCCCGACGGGCACGGTGTCGGTGACCTCGCGCTCGCCCGCGTCGATGACCTCCAGGACCCCGTTCCCGTCGGGCACGTTGACGCCCACGTAGACGTGCTCGCCGTCGGGCGCGAGGGCGATGCCCATGCCGCCGCCGCGGTACTCGCCCGTCGTGACGGGGCCGGTCTCCGTCTCGTACGGGATGCGGTCGACGCGCTTGCGGGCGGCGGTGTCGACGACGGCCACGCCCTCGGCCGTGGCGACCCAGGCGCGGCCGTCCTCGCCGACCGCCAGCCCGTAGGGCGCCTTCCCGACCTGCACCGAGTCGATGGGCCCCTTCTCCGGGTCCACGAAGGTCACCGTGTCGGAGCCGAAGTCGGCCACCAGGAGGGTGCCTTCGGGGGTCTTCGTCGCGGCGGGGAGGGTGGCGCTGGCGCGGGCGGGCCCGGGGTCGGCCGCGGCGGGGCCGTCGTCGCCCGTTCCGCAGCCCGCGAGGACGGCGGCGGCCAGCACGGCCGTCCCGGCGGCGAGAGCCCGCCGGGGCGCCTTCACGACGCGCTCCGCAGCAGCTGCGCGATGCGGTCGAAGCCGCGCCGCTCCGCGTGCTCCAGCGGGGTCACGCCGTCCCGGTCGGCGAGGTCCCGGGTGGCGCCCGCGGCGAGGAGCAGCTCGACGATCTCCTGGTGCGCGCGACCGCCGTCACCGAGGATCACGGCCTCCAGGAGGGCGGTCCAGCCCAGGTCGTTGACGTGGTCGACGTCGATGTCGGTGACGCGCAGCACTTCCCGTACGTACGCGACGTGGCCGCGCTCCGCGGCGGGGATCACGGAGATCCCGCCGAAGCGGTTGCGCAGCTTCAGGTCGGGGCCCGCGGGCAGCAGCACATGCAGCATGGCGACGCTGCCCGTCACGCCGGTGACCAGCCACGGGCTGTCGGAACGGTGGTCCTGCGCGTCGACGTCGGCACCGGCCGCGACGAGCACCCGGGCGGCCTCGACGTGGTCGCCGATGGCGGCGAGCAGCAGTGGGCTGCGCAGCTCGGTGTCCCGTGCCTCGACGCGGGCGCCCGCGTCGAGGGCGGCGGTCGCTTCGGCGGCGTTCCCGGACCGGGCGGCGTCGAGCAGCCGCCGGTCGGCAGCGGTGGTGTTCATGGCGGATCTCCTCGTCGTGCGGGCCCCCGCGCGGACGGGCGCGGGGGCCGGGAACAGCCTCAGCAGCATGCGGCTCAGCGGTTGAGCGCCGCCACGCCCGCCTTCGCGAACTTCTCGTCCAGGTCGCCGCTCGGGGCGCCCGCGACACCGATGCCCGCGACGGGCGCGCCCTTGGCGGTGACCGGGGCGCCACCGGCGAGGAACAGGGTGCCGGGGATGTCCTTCAGGGTCGGGTCCTGCTCCAGGCGCTTGGTCAGCTCGGAGGTGGGCGCGTTCCAGGAGACGGCGGTGTACGCCTTCTTCACGGCCGACTCGGGCGACTGCGGGCCCGCGCCGTCGCCGCGCAGCTCGACGATGGTGTTGCCGTTGCGGTCGACGACGGCGACGGAGACGCGCTGGTTCTCCTTCTTCGCGGCGTCGAGGGTGGCCTGCGCGGCCTTGGTGGCGGCGGCGACGGTCAGGTGCGTCGACTGCGTGAGGTTCTTGTTGCCCGCGTCGGCGGCGACGGCGGCCTTGGACGCGGCGTCGGGGGTGCCGGCGGTGGCGGAGACGGCGCCGAAGGTGCCCGCGCCGAGGACGGCGGCGGTGGCGGCGACAGTGAGGACGCGGGTGCGGCGGGACAGCTTCTGCATGGGGAACTCCTGGGACCGAGGGTGGAGGTGGGGATCGAGGGGAGCTTGTTTCCCTCTGCCATCAATCCTGGGGTCGCATCCGTGCCCCACCCCTCGACGTACCGGCTGGGAGCCGCGCGCGACTCGGCCGACACCAGGGTCAACCGATCGGTTGACCCCTTTGTGGTCACGGCGGGCCACAATGAGGGTGTTTGCCCAGTTCAGCGACCGCGTGACGGCGTACGAGTGCTCGTCCGAGACGTCGTACGAGCACGAGAAGGAGGTGCCCCGGTGGAACGGAGCACGGCCGACCCGGACGCCCGCTGGCTCGCGGCCGTCATGCACACCGCGTTCTTCCTGCTCCTGGGGTCGTCACTGGCCCGCTTCCTGATCCGGCACCCCGGCGAACCCCGCACCCCGTGGATCATCGCGCTCTCGGTCTCCCTCGCGCTGCTCTACGTACTCGGCCCGACCGTCGGCGCCCGCCCCACCGCGCCGCGCCGCCTGATCTGGCTGAGCCTCGTCGTGGCCGTCTGGGTCGTCATCGTCATACTCGCGCCGAGCTTCGCGTGGTGCGCGGTGCCGCTCTTCTACACCGGGCTCCGTACGCTGCCGCCGCGCGCCGCCCTGTTCCTGGTGGCCGTCCTGACCGCCTTCGTGGTCGTCGCACAGCTGAAGCTCGCGGGCGGCTTCGACCCGATACTGCTGTTCGCGCCGCCCGCCTGGGCCGCCGTCGCCGCCGCCGTGTTCCTGTACATGCAGCGCCAGGCCGCCCGCCAGCGCGAGCTGATCGACGACCTCATCCGCACCCGCCGCGAACTGGCCGCCACCGAGCGCCGCGAAGGCACCCTCGCCGAACGACAGCGCCTCTCGATGGAGATTCACGACACCCTCGCGCAGGGCCTGTCCAGCCAGCAGATGCTGCTCCAGGCCGCCGACCGGGTCTGGGACACCGACCCGGCCAAGGCCCGCACCCACGTCCGCACCGCCGAGTCGATCACCGAACTCGGCCTCGCCGAGGCCCGCCGTTTCGTGCACGACCTGGCGCCCGCCGACCTCGCCGACGGCGGCGGCCTCGCCGAGGCGCTGCGGGGCCTCGCGGACCGGGAGTCCGGCGCGGGGCTCACCGTCCGGTTCCACGCGGAGGGCGGCCCGGTGCCGCTGCCCGACCGGGTCAGCTCGGCGCTCCTGCGGATCGCGCAGGGCGCGCTGGCGAACGTACGCGAACACGCGGACGCCACCACGGCGGCGCTGACCCTCACCCTCCTCGACGACCAGGTGGTCCTGGACATCGCGGACGACGGCCGCGGCTTCACCCCGCCGCCCGCCACCGGCACGACCGCGGGCGTACGAGGACACGGCCTGCCCGCGATCCGCGCCCGGGCCCACCAGCTCGGCGGCACACTGACCATCGAGTCGGCGCCCGGCGAAGGCGCGGTCCTTTCCGTATCGATCCCGCTGGAGGCACAGTGACCGACACCGCACCCGTTCGCCTGCTGGTCTGCGACGACCACGTCGTCGTGCGCGCCGGACTCCTCGCCCTGCTCGGCAGCGCACCCGACATCGAGGTGGTCGGCGAGGCGGGCACCGGCGAGGAGGCGGTCGCCCTCGCCGCGAAGCTGGCACCGGACGTCGTCCTGATGGACCTGCAGCTGGGCGAGGGCATCGACGGCGTGGAGGCCACCCGCCGCATCACGTCGGCCGCGGCCCCCGCCCCGCACGTCCTGGTCCTCACCACGTACGACACGGACGCGGACATCACCCGCGCCATCGAGGCGGGCGCGACGGGCTACCTCCTCAAGGCGGAGCGCCCCGAGGAACTCTTCTCGGCGATCCAGGCCGCCTCCCAGGGCCGCACCGCGCTCTCGCCCCCGGTCGCCTCCCGCGTCATGGCCCGCATGCGCGCCCCGCACCCCACCCTCACCGACCGCGAACGCGACATCCTCGGCCAGCTCTCCCAGGGCCTCGGCAACCGCGACATCGCCCGCGCCCTGTTCATCAGCGAGGCCACGGTGAAAACCCACCTGGGCCGCATCTACGACAAGCTCGGCGTGGACACGCGGGCGGGCGCGGTGTCGGTGGCGAAGGAACAACGCCTGCTGCCGTGAGGCCCCGTACCGCGGCTCAGAAGGCTCAGAACTCGCCGGTGTCGAGCTCGAAGCCGAGGGGCTCCGGGAGGGGGACGACCTTGGAGAGCTTGAAGATCTCCTGGTGCTCGTACTCCTCGCCCGCGGGGTCCGTGTACAGCACGGCGTTCCCCGCCTGGCGGTCGATGAGCAGGTAGACGGGGATACCGGCGCGGGCGTAGCCGAGGATCTTCTTGTGGCGGTCGTTGTCGCCGGTGGATCTGGAGGTGACCTCGGCCACGAGGAGGACGGGAGCGGGGTCGTGGTACTTCTCCTCGTTGTCGAAACTGCCCTTGGGAGCCAGCACCAGGTCCGGCTCGACCTGACCGCTCACCGAAGCACCCGGCACGTACAGCCCGATCCCCGTGTAGCGCCCCAGATCCTTCCGGTGGTCCCGCACCTGCCCGGTGATTTCCGACACGATCTCTTCGTGTTCCCCATTGGCCGGAGGCGTCACGTGGATCTCCCCTTCGATCAACTCCACGCGCCACCCCTTGGGGGCAACCGCGTTGAACCAGACGAAGGCTTCCTCCACCGGCATGGCGGGCATCCGGTCCTGAACCAGACTCACCAGAGACCGGGGGTCGAACTCCTGGCAGGGCTCGTACTCCGGAAGTGGCAGTGCTGCCATGACGGAACCTCCTTCGCTCAACGCGACAGTGTCAGCCTAGGCCTCATCGCTCCGACGAAACCGGAAACCGTTCACTCGAACGCGTGAGCGGCACCGTTTCTGCAGGTCAGAGGCCTGGCGACAGCCCGCACGCCCGGACCATGACACCATCGACCCCGTGCTCGACATCGGCTACGCGCTCTCCCGCCGCTTCCCTGACCCCGCCCAGCTGGACTACGGCCGTGCGGACGTCCACAGCCTGCGTCACGACCTGTTCTGCGGGGACGTGTATCTGGCGGACACCAAGGCGGACCGGGAACTGTCCACAGCCTGGGGATGGGTTCCCGTCCTGGACTTCGCGTGGGCGCTGTGCGACATCGTGGAGACGCTCGACAAGGACCCGATGGGCAGCCGGGCCGCCCGCCCCCAGTACGCGGAGCTCGACTTCACGGAGTCCACGGACCGCATGCTGTTCGCCCGCCGCTTCGGCTGGGTGGACATCGAGGCGGACTGGATGGACCCGGACGAGGCGCCGCTGACCTTCTCCCACACGGAGCTCCGCCGCGAGGCGCGGGACTTCCTGCACGACCTGGTGGCCGACCTGACGGACCTCCACGACACCCTGGCGGACAACCCCGCGATCTGGTCCCTGCTGTCCCGCTTCCCCCGCACCAGCTGACCGCCGAAGGGGCCGGGTCCAAGGTCTACGCCCCGGGGGCCGCCACCCTGACCCCCACCTGCGCCGCGAACGCCGGTGCCAGTTCCATCAGCTGGGCCGGGCTGATCACCGCCCCGGCCAGCCGCTCGATCCCCCGCGCGATGTCCAGCTCCCCCGCATCCCGCAGATCCACGTCCTTCATCCGCACCGCCGTGAAGTCGGCCCCCCGCACCACACAGCCCCGGAACTCCACCCGCTCCAGCGACGCCTGCCCGAAGTCCGGCTCCACCAGCACGCATCCGTCGAACACGACGTCCCGCAGCCGCGCCTTCCGCAGGTTCAGACAGTCGATCTTCCCGCCGCGCACCACGACCCGCTCCAGCACGCCCCCGTGCAACTGCACGCCCCCGAGCCGCGCGTCGACCACCTCCACGTCCCGCAGCGACGCCTCGGCGAGGTCGGTCCCCACCCCCCGCAGCTCCGTCAGCACGGAGTCCACGAACCGCGCCCTGACCAGCCGCGTCTCGTCGACCGCGCACCCCGTCACCGCGGAGTCCATGAACAGGGCGCCGCCGCCGTCCTGCCCGCTCAGGTCGAGGTCCCGGAACTCCATCCCGTCGTAATCCCCGTCGGGCCGCAACTCCCCTCCCCCGAAGGGCCGGAGCGGGGGCAACCGCACCTCCGTCCGCCGCGCCGCCTCGACCACCCGCACCGGTTTCGTCCGCTGAGCCATCCCCCCATCGTGCACCCCCGCACTGACAACGCCCGCCGCCCCGATGTCACATCCGGACCACCCTCGTACGTCCAAGAGGTGAAGCCCGAACAGGCCCAAGCACCCGCCCCGAGGGAGCCCACCTCCATGCCCACCACCAGGCCAAGCCTCAAAGTCACCGTCATCGGCGGCGGCCTCGCCGGTCTCACCGCGGCCATCAGCGCCGCCGAGGCCGGCGCCCGCGTCACCCTCCGGGAAGCCCACCACACCCTCGGCGGCCGCGCCCGCACCTCCGAGGGCACGTACAAGACGAACGAGGGCCCGCACACCCTCTACAGCGGCGGCCCCCAATGGACCTGGCTCAAGCAGCGCGGCCTGATCGGCCCGCTCGCCCCGCTCCCGCCCCTCGAAGGCGCCCGCCTGCGCCTGCTCCACCGGGGCACGCTGCGCCGCACCCCGCCCCTCGCCATGCTCAAGCTGCTGCGCCGCAGGACGGAACAGGCGCCGGTGGAACGCGACTTCATGTCGTGGGCCACGCAGGAGGTCGGCGAGGAGGGCGCCCGCGCCGCCGCGCACTACGTCGCCGTCGCCACCTTCCACCACGACCCCGGCTCGCTCTCCGCCCGCTTCGTGCAGGAGCGCCTGCGCCGCACCACCAAGCTGCCCCCGCAGGCGCACTATCCGCGCGGCGGCTGGGGCTCGGTCGTCGACCGCATGGCCGCGCTCGCCTGGAACATGGGCGTACGCACGGAGACCCTGGACCGCGTCGACACCCTCTCCGACCTCCCCCAGGACGGCCCGGTCGTCGTCGCGACCTCCCTCGACGCGGCCCGTCGGCTCCTCGACGACGAGTCCCTGCGCTGGGAGAGCGGCCGCACCACGCTCGTCGACGTGGCGTTCCGTTCCCGCAGGGGCGACCTCTTCGTCGTCTCCGACCTGGACAGGACGGGCTGGGTCGAGCGCTTCACCGCCCAGGACCGCACGCTCGCCCCCGCGGGCGAGCAGCTCGTGCAGGCACAGATCCCGCTCTCCCCCGACGAGACCAAGGCCGACGGCGTGGCCCGCGCCGAGCGCCTCCTCGACCTGGGGTACCCGGGCTGGCGCGACCGCCTGACGTGGCACCGCGCCTCGGTCGCGAGCGGCCGCACGGGCGCGCTGGACCGACCCGGCACGACCTGGCGGGACCGCCCCGCGATCGACCGCGGCGACGGCGTCTATCTGGTGGGCGACCAGGTGGCGGCCCCGGGGCTGCTCTCCGAGGTGTCGTTCAACAGCGCGGTGGAGGCGGTGTCGCTGGCACTGACGAAGTCGGCGCTCCGCCTCAGGACCCGCTGAGGAACACTCTTGACCTCAAGTCCGCTTGAGGTTGAAGGGTGGGGGCACATCCGCACCACCAAGGAGCCCTCATGCAGGCCATGCAGGAAACGCACGTCACGCGAGGCACACACACCATGCGCGCCATCCGCCTCCACGCCTTCGGCCCCGCCGAGAACCTCGTCCTGGAGGAGACGGCGGCCCCCGAACCGGCGAGGGGCCAGGTCCGCATCACCGTGTCGGCGGCGGGCGTGCACCTCCTGGACACCTCGATCCGCGAGGGCATACAGGGCCCGCTGCCCGAGCTCCCCGAGCTGCCCACCGTCCCCGGCCGGGAGGTCGCGGGCATCGTCGACGAGCTCGGCGAGGGCGTCCCCGGGCACTGGCTGGGCAAGCGCGTGGTCGCCCACATCGGCTTCGCCCCCGGCGGCTACGCCGAGCGCGTCGTCACCGAGGCGTCCCGCCTGCACGAGGTGCCCGCGGACCTGGACTCCGCGGAGGCGGTCGCCCTGATCGGCACGGGGCGCACGGCGATGGGGATCCTGCAGTTCGCCAAGTTGACGTCCGACTCCGTGGCCGTCGTGCCCGCCGCCGCGGGCGGCATCGGCACGCTCCTCACGAAGTACGCCAAGCACCGCGGCGCCACCGTGATCGGTCTGGCGGGCGGCCCGGAGAAGACGGCCCGCGTCCGCGCGAACGGCGCCGACCTGGCCGTGGACTACACCGACCCGAAGTGGCCCGAGGAGGTCCGCACGTACCTCGCGCAGCAGCTCGACGGCCGCGCGGCCACCGTCGTCTTCGACGGCGTGGGCGGCGCGGCGGGGCTGGCCGCGGTGGACCTGCTCGGCCCCGGCGGCACCCACATCGTCTTCGGCTGGTCCGGCAAGGGGCCGCGGGCCGACGACGGGGCGGAGCCGAAGTTCACCGAGGAGGAGCTGGCCGAGCGCGGCATCACGCAGCTCAACGTCCTCGGCCCGGCGATGATGCGGAAGGCGGGCGGCACCAACCCGGTCCGCACCCTGGAGCTTGCCGCGCTCACCGCCGCGGCGCTGGGCCACTTCACACCGGCCGTGCAGCGCTTCCCCCTCGCCGAGGCGGCAGCGGCGCACCGCGCCCTGGAATCCCGCGCCACGATGGGCAAGGTCGTGCTGATCCCCTGATCCCCTGCCCCCCCC
>NZ_LIPN01000023.1 GCF_001418325.1 Streptomyces atriruber
GGCCGTCATCGGCGCCAAGGAGGACGCCGACGACCTGGTCGCGCTGCGGCTGCGCGACGGCCGACGCGTCGATCCGCTGCCCGCCGCCGAGGCACTGGCCCGCATCGGTGCCCTGGTCGGGGCGCACCGCGTCGAGCTGTGGGATTGAGAGGGGCAAGGGGCGGGGCAGCGGAGGGGGTCGGGTCAGAGCGCGCCGATGACCAGGGTCAGGCCCATGACCGTCATCGTCGCGGCGATCAGGAAGTCCAGCGCGCGCCAGGACGCGGGCCGCGCGAAGAAGCCGCTGAGCAGCCGAGCGCCGTAGCCGAGCGCGACGAACCAGCAGATGCTGCCGAGCATCGCGCCCGCCCCGAAGGCCCAGCGCAGCGCGTCGTGGCCGGCGGCGACCGAGCCGAGGAGGAGGACGGTGTCGAGGTAGACGTGCGGGTTGAGCCAGGTCATGGCCAGGCAGGCGAGCAGGGCGCCGCGCCGTGACCCGGCCGTCGCGCCCGTGGTCGTCATGGCGGTGGGGCGCAGGGCCCGGCGTGCGGCGAGCACGGCGTACGAGAGGAGGAAGCCTCCGCCTATCAGGCCGACGAGGGTCAGCGCGGGCGGCCAGGCGGTGACCACGGTGCCGACCCCCGCCACGCCCGCCGCGATGAGCACCATGTCGGACACGGCGCAGATGGCCACCACGCTCGACACGGACTGACGTCGGATGCCCTGGCGCAGCACGAAGGCGTTCTGCGAGCCGATGGCGACGATGAGCGAGAGCCCGGTGCCGAATCCGGCAGCCGCGGCGGTCAGTGCTGTTCCCATGGCATCGACGTTAAGGATCATCGATGCCATAAGTACAGGTAAGGATTCTGATGTAGCTTAAGCAAACGTGATGTCATCTTCTGGAGGCGCGGCGTTCAAGGCCGGGGCGCTGTCGGAACTGCCGCTGGAGCATGTGCGGACGCTCCTCGCCGTCGTCGACGAGGGCACCTTCGACGCCGCCGCGGCCGCTCTGCACGTCACACCACCGGCGGTGAGTCAGCGCGTGAAGGCGCTGGAGCGCAGGACCGGTCGTGTCCTGCTGATGCGGACGAAGCCGGTGCGGCCCACCGAGTCGGGGCAGGTCGTCGTGCGGTTCGCCCGGCAGCTGGCCCGGCTGGAGCGGGACGCGCGCGCCGAGCTAGGCATCAGTGACACGGGCGAGCCCGCCGTACTGCCGGTCGCGGTGAACGCCGACTCGCTCGCCACCTGGTTCCTGTCGGCGCTGGCCCGGATCCCGGACGAGCTGCGGATCTGTTTCGAGCTGCGCCGCGAGGACGAGGACCACACGACGTCGCTGTTGCGCGAGGGCGCGGTGATGGCGGCGGTGACGTCGTCGCCGGACGCGGTGTCGGGCTGTACGGTGCGTCGGCTGGGGCGGATGCGGTATCTGCCGGTCGCCTCGCCCCGGTTCGTGGCGCGGCGGCTCGGCGACTGGCCGCATGTGCCGCTCGGGGAGGTCATCGCGGACGCTCCCGTGGTGTTCTTCGACCGCCGTGACTGTCTGCAGGACGACTTCGCGCGCAAGGTGACGGGCGGGCGCGGCGCGAGCCCGCTGCGGCACTACGTCCCCTCGTCGCGCGGCTTCGTCGAGGCGATCGAGGCGGGCCTCGGCTGGGGCGTGGTGCCGCAGGCGCAGGCCGAGCCCTTGCTGCGCGCGGGCACGCTGGTCCTGCTCGATGCCGAGCGGGTGATGGACGTACCGCTGTTCTGGCAGCAGTGGAAGCTCGACTCCCCCGCGCTCGCCGCGCTGGCGGACGCGGTGGTCGCCGCGGCCGCGACCGCTCTGGACCGGTGACACGGGACCGGCCCGGTGACACGGGGCGAACAGAACGTGCGGCGCGCGCGAGTCGTGTCTAGCGTCACTGGCATGAACACTGATCCGCAGAGTTACGAGCTGCTGCTGGTGCCCGGGTTCACCGCGGGCGACGGGGCGGGGGCGGGCGATACCGCCGGGGCGCTGCGTTCCGCGGTGGTGGTGGCCACCGGGAAGACCGGCGCCTCCGGCTATCCGCGGTACGTGGGGGACGGCATGGAGGCCGACATCGACCCCGAGACCCGGTCCGTCGAGGCCGTACTCGTCGACGGGGCCGAACTGGACTACGGAATTTCGGTTCGGGTCGCCCCCGCAGAGTGACAACCCGCAGAGTGACAAAGAGAATCGGCGTGTCAAGAATTCCGTGACAACTGTTTATACGACAGTATGCAATATAAATCATTCACGCTGGCTTGAACAGATCGCTTTCCTCTTCGTCCACAGGCCGACCGGGTAGGCTTCGGTCCGCCAAAAGACCTACATGAGTCAACCTCCTGCCGACCACGTGGGGAGCTGGTCATGCGACCGGGCGAGCGGATCGGGGGCCTCGTTCAGTCCCTCTCGGAACACCTCGTCAACAATGTCGAGGAACGAATGCTGGAGGGCGCGCGCCGCGATTTCCTCCAGAACGGATTCACTAAATTACCCTTCCTGGTGCCCGACCGTGTGAAGTCATCGGTCGCGGACGAAATAGAGAATCTCGTCGCCGAACACGGCGTGCGTCGCGGAATGAGCTTCAAGGAGACCGGCGGCACGCCCAGGCTGATGCGCAATGTCCGCCATCGGGAAATCAGCGAGCACGGAGCCGTCATCCCGCAGGTTTACGCGTCCACCGACCTGCTCGGCGCCCTGGGCAAGGTCGCCGGAGAACCGGTGCTCACCTGCCCCTACGAGCCGGAGCGGTATGTGATCACCGAGCTGGAGCAGTCCGGTGACACGCACGGATGGCACTGGGACGACTACAGCTTCGCGCTCGTCTGGGTCGTCACCTGTCCGCCCGCCGAGCACGGCGGGTTCGTCCAGTGCGTGCCCCGCACGTACTGGAACAAGGAGGATCCGCAGCTGCACCAACAGTTCATCGCGCAGCCCATCCACTCCTTCGAACTGCGGCCGGGCGACCTCTACTTGATGCGCACCGACACCACCCTGCACCGCGTCTACCCGCTCACCCGCGGCCGGCGCCTCATCATCAACATGGGCTACGCGTCCCGTGCCGACCTGCACAAACAGATCAGTCACGAAACCATGGACGGGCTCTGGAACGGCTCACGCGAAGACCAAGCCGAGCAGACCGCATGACCCCGGTGGAGGGGGCTCAGGCGGAAGCCTCCGAGCCCCCTCGACTGGTACGCCGGTTGGACACCTCGGGGCTCGTCGCGCACTACGTCACCTCCGTGATGGGTGCGGGCGTGCTGCTGATTCCCGCACTCGCCTGGGCCGAGGCGGGACCGCTGTCCCTGGTCGCGTGGGGACTGCTGATCCTCTACAGCTGTCCCTTCGCCCTCGTCTTCGCGAAGCTGTCCGTGCGGCATCCCACCAGCAAGGGCGTCGCCCAGTTCGTGGAAGCGGCCTTCGGCGCCCGGGCGGGCCGGATCGCCGCCGTCTTCCTCCTCCTCACGCTGCTCGCGGGCAATCCCGTACTGGGGCTCGCGGCCGGGCGCTATCTCCTCGCGGCGGTCGATCCCGCGGCTTCGAACCGGGCCTCCCTCCTCGCGGGCGCCGCCGTCATCGTGTTCTGCGTCGCGCTCAACCTCTGGGGAATCAAGGTGAGTACGCGCGTCCAGATGACGGTTCTCGGCTCCGTCGTCCTGTTGCTGGCCGTCGTCATCTGCCTGGCTCTCCCCAAGGGGGACTACGGACGTCTCGCGCCGTTCGCCCCGCACGGCTGGAGTTCCCTCGGCAGTACGCTGCTCATCTGTTTCTTCGGATTCATCGGCTGGGAGAACGCGGCACCGGTCGCCGAGGAGGTGCGGGATCCCGGACGCACCTTTCCCAAAGGGATCCTCTATGCCGTCAGTTGTGTGGGGCTCCTGTACTTCGCCATGGCGTTCACCGTCTCCGTGGCGCTGCCCGAGACGTCCGCGGGCCAGTCCGATCTGACGGCGTTCGTGCGGCTCCTCCAGGTGGCCACGGGATCGGGCCTGGCGAGCACCGGATACCTCGTCGCGGGAGTCCTGCTCCTGCTCACCACCAACGCCTGGTGCCTGGGCACCTCGCGTGTCGTCTTCGCGCTCGCCAGGGACGGCATCCTGCCGACCCGGCTGAGCCGGCTCTCCCGCCAGGGCAAGGTCCCGGCGCGCGCCGTTCTCGCGCTCCTGCCCGGTTACGCCGTGCCGGTCGTGCTCCTCCTGGTGACCGACTCCGGCGAGACGACGCTGATCAAGGCGTCGTCGGCCACCTATCTGCTCATCTTCCTCATGGCCTTCCTCTCGGCCGCCCGTCTCCTCCCCCGGGGCCGCACCGCCCGCCTGAATCTGGCGCTCATCGCCTCCACCGTCGTCATGCTGCCGTTCTTCGGCGTCAGCATCGCCGTCGCGCTGGCGATGCTGCTCGTCTCGGTCATCGCCGAGCGCTGGCTGCGGGGGCGCGTCCCTCCCTCCACCGAGACAGGAGTACTCACGTGACCGCGCGACACATCCTGCGCATACAGGACCTCTCCGCCAAGGAAATGTGCTCCCTGCTCGACCTCGCCGAAGCGATGAAGCGCGGCGACGACTCGCGCGCCCACCTGGCGGGCCGTTGCATAGGCCTGCTCTTCAACGTGCCCTCCACCAGAACCCGGGTCTCCTTCCAGGTCGCCGCCTCCCAACTCGGCGCCGACAGCTACCCGTACGGGGTGGAGGAGCTGCGACTCGCCAACCGCGAGTCGATCGAGGACACCATCGGCGTACTCAACCGCTACCTCGACGCCCTCGTGGTGCGCTGGTACGACATGAACGAATACGGCGCGGGCCACCGTCGGCTGCGGGCGATGGCCGAGCAGGCCACGATCCCCGTCATCAACGCGCTGGACGACGAGGAGCACCCCTGCCAGGTCCTCGCCGACCTGATGACGCTGCGCGAGCTGTTCGGCGCACAGGTTCCGGCCAAACGGATCGTGTACGCCTGGTCCTATTCGCCGCGGCAGAAGACCCCCGGCGTCCTGCACTCCTCCATGATGGCCGCGGCCCTGCTCGGCCACCGCATCACCGTCGCCCATCCGCCCGGCTTCGCCCCCGAGGAGCGGGTGACCCGGGCCGCCCGTGAGGTCGCCGCCGGCACCGGCGCGAGCGTCGAACTCACCCACGACCTGGCGGCGGCCGTCCGTGGCAGCGCCGCCGTGTACACCCTGAGCTGGAAGTCCCCCACGCTCGTCGGACAGGAGGAGATCCAGTCGCGGACGCGGCTCGCGGACCACTGGCGGATCACCGCGCCGCTCATGCAACTGGCCGCCGACGACGCGGTGTTCCTCGACTGCATGCCCACCAACCGGGGCGAGGAGGTCGACGCCGAGGTCAAGGACGGCCCGCGGTCGAGGATCTTCCAGCAGGCGGAGAACCGTCTGCACACCCAGAAGGCCCTGCTCACCCAGCTCTTTGACGGAACGCTCACGGGAGACCGACGGTGAGGGCGGGACGGTCCGGCGGACGGGTGGCGCTGGTCACCGGGGGCGGCGGCGGCATCGGCAGCGCCGTCGCGCGGCGGCTCGCGGACGAGGGCGCGGCCGTCGCGGTCGTCGACCGGGACGACGAGGCCGAGGCCGTGGCCGGTCGCATCCGTGCCGACGGCGGGGTCGCCGAGTCGTTCCTGTGCGACGTCTCCGACGAGGACGACGTCCTGGCCCTCGTGAAGGACGTCGCCGGCCGGCTCGGCGGCATCACCGACGTGTGCTGCGTCGCCGGGAGCATCCGGCGCGGAACGGTGCAGGACCTGTCCCTGGCGGACTGGCACAGGTCGTTCGCGGACAACGTGGACTCGGTCTTCCTCGTGTGCCGGGCGGTGCTGCCCCTCATGGAGCGGGCGGGGCGCGGCAGCATCGTCACCGTGGCCTCCGGCTGGGGGCTGCGCGCCGGGGCGAAGGCCGCCGCCTACTGCACGGCGAAGGCCGGTGTGGTGATGCTGACACAGGCGATGGCGCTGGACCACAGTCCCGCGGGCATCAGGGTCAACTGCGTCGCCCCGGGCGACACCCGCACGCCCATGCTGGCCCGTGAAGCGCGCCAACTGGGCCAGTCCGACGTCGAGTTCCTCGCCGAGGCCGCCGACCGGCCGCTGGGCCGGATCGGCACACCGGAGGACATCGCCGCCGCGGTCGCCTTCCTCGCCGGTCCCGACGCCGACTTCGTCACGGGCAGCGTGCTCACGGTCGACGGCGGAGGCAGCGTCTGAGACACCGCACCGTTGCGGGACGGCCCGGCCGGGAAGGGCTCAGCCGGGCAGCGGCGAGACAGGACGTTCGAAGAACGTCTCCAGAGAGACCGTGGCCTGCGTGCCGCTGACCCCTTCGATCGCGTACAACCGGCGCAGCACGTCCTGCAGCTGCCCGGTCGTCGCCGTGCGGACCTTCACCAGGACCGAGGCGCTGCCCGCGATGACGTGCGCCTCCTGTATCTCGGCGATCGCCGCGAACGCGTCGGCGGACTCCCCCATCCACGCCGTCGAGTCGACCATCACGAAGGCGAGGACGCCGCGGTCGAGCGCCGCGGGGTCCACCTCGACGGTCGTGCGGCGGATGACGCCGCGCTCGCGGAGCTTGCGCACGCGCTCGTGGGCGGCGCCCGCGGAGAGACCCGCCCCCCGGCCGAGAGCGGCGTACGAGACGGTCGCGTCCTCCTGGAGGAGGGCGATCAGCCGACGGTCGATGTCATCCACGGTCACCATGGCGCAACCATACATCGTTCTGACATAGTCATGATCGACCGAACGTCATTCAGATTCAGTCCGCCAAGGGGTATTCATGTCCGGCAATGACAGCACTTCCCTGTACGAGATCCTGGACGAGCGGTTCCGGACCGGACGGTGCACGAACGGGGACGACCGGCTCGAGCGTCTCCACGGGGGCTGCCGGTGGGCCGAAGGGCCGCTCTACCTCCCCGCCTGGCGCCAGCTCGTCTGGAGCGACATCCCGAACGACCGGCTGCTGCGCTGGGACGAGGCGACCGGCGCGGTCTCCGTCTTCCGCTCGCCCGCCGGGCACGTCAACGGCAACACCCTCGACCGCGAGGGCCGCCTCATCAGCTGTGAGCAGGGCAACCGCCGGGTCACCCGCACCGAGCCCGACGGCCGGATCACGGTGCTCGCCGAACGGTACGAGGGCAAGCGGCTGAACAGCCCCAACGACGCGGTCGTCCGGTCGGACGGATCGGTCTGGTTCTCGGACCCGGACTTCGGCATCACCAGCGACTACGAGGGGTACCGCGCAGAGCCCGAGATCGACGGCCTGAACGTGTACCGGATCGACCCGTCGACGGGTGAGGTGCGCCTGGTCGCGGACGGTTTCGGGGCGCCGAACGGGCTCGTCTTCTCGCCCGACGAACGGCAGTTGTACGTCTCCGACACCCGGGGCGGCTGCATCCGGGTGTTCGACGTGCGCGAGGACGGCACGCTCTCCGACGGCAAGGTGTTCGCCGAGGCCAAGGACGGCGTCAGCCGGTTCGACAACATCCGCTTCGACGACGGCGGCCGTCTGTGGGCCGCCGCCATCGAGGGAGGGGTGCACTGCTACGACCCCGACGGCACCCTCATCGGGCGGCTTCGGGTACCGGAGCCGGTGTCGAACATCGCGTTCGGCGGCCCGAAGAACAACCGTCTGTTCATCACCGCGACCAGCTCGCTGTACTCACTGGTCATGGCCGTCACCGGGCTGCCGCGCGTGCGCCGCTGAGCGGCACCTCAGAAGCGGACGTCGGAGCAGGCGTAGAAGGCGTTGCCGGTGTCCGCGATGGTCCATACGCCGAGGATGATGTGCTGGCCGGTCTTCCGGGGCAGGACACCGTCATGGGTGACCGTGGAGCCGGGCTGACGGCCGCCGAAGGGCACCGAGAGGAACGGCTGCGGGTCCAGGTCGGCCCTCGTCAGCGGCTTGGTGGGATCCCAGCCGTCCTTGGTGATGTAGTAGCGGAAGTCCGTCGTGGCGTGGCGAGCGGTGATCCGCCAGACGAAGGTGTGGTTCTGGCCCGCGGTCAGCTTGGTCGTCGGCCACTTTCCGCCGCGCGGGTCGTCCAGTTCGGAGAAGCGTCCGATGCCGCCCGAGCAGATGTGGCCGTCGCCGGGCCCGCGCGCGGGGAATCCCTTGGGGCCCTCCACGCTCGGCGGCTCCCACTGGATCTGCCCGCAGTTGCGGACGGTGCCGTTGCCGCACAGCTGCTGGCGGCTGACGGGCGAGTCGGTGTAGCCGTGGGCCTGGGCGCTGCCGCTGGTGGCCAGCACGGCCGAACCGGCCAGGCCGAGGCCCAGGAGTAACGAGGTGAGCTTCTTGCCCATGATGTGCTCCCGTGGTCCGAGGATGCGGTTGGGCCGGACGCACACCTCTGGAGCACTGCCGATCGAACCGTGAGGAGCGGGGCGACAGTGCGGGAACAACCGGAGGGCACACGTCCGACGCGGTCTAGACCAAGTCCGAGAGTAGCCCCACGAGTTGGGCATGTCCATACCAATGGAGACCGGCGGACGAAGCCCCGGCCGACCGTCGATCGGCGTCGGGACTCCATCCGCCGGTGCCACCCGCACCGCTCACTGTGTGGCTTCCGCCTCCACCGGCTTCGGGATGAGGAAGGACGTCACGAAGGCCGCCGCGATGAGGGCGACTCCGGCGATCATGCCTGCCGTGTAACCGGCGGGGGACGCCTTGTCGGCCGGTTCCGCGGCCGTCTGCACGGCGTACAGGACCGCGAAGCTGAGGCCCGCGCCGAGGTTGAAGGCGCCCGCGTTCAGACCGGGCAGGAAGCCCGGGTTCTCCTTCGGGGACAGCACGATGCCGAGGCCGTTGAGGACGATGTTGCCCACGCCCGCATAGGTGACGCCGATGAGGATCGACGCGGCGAGGAGCAGCAGCCGCGAGTCGGCGTGCAGCGTGAACAGCATCAGGGCGACCGTCACGGCCGAGCCGATGAGGCCGAGGCGCAGGATGCGTCCGTAGCCGTACGTGGCGGCGAGGCGTCCGGCGATGGGGCCCATGGCGAGGCCCGCGAGGGCGTACGGCGTCAGGGTCCACCAGGCGGACTGCTCGGCGCTCATGCCGAATCCGGCCTGCGCGTCCTGGGCGAAGGCGGGGATCATGCCGTTCATCACGGCGAACACGCCGGTCATGGTGAGGACCGTGGTGAGCAGCAGGGCCCAGGTGGAGCGCTGGCGCAGATGGCGGGTGGCGACCAGGGGGTGGCTGCTGCGGTCCTCGACGCGCCAGAACAGGGCGAAGGCGATGGCGGTGACGACGAAGAGTCCGGCGACGAGCGGCCAGTTCGCGTTGCCGAGCTTGCCCGCCTCGTTCAGGGCGATCAGGGCCGCGCCGACGGAGATGACCAGGAGGGTGACTCCGGGCCAGTCCATGCGGCTGTCCGCGCTGTCGGCAAAGGGGGCGGCCTTCGACTCGGGGGTGAGGGTGGCCACGAGGAGCGTGGCGATCGCGGCGACACCGGCCATGGCCCAGAACACCGACTGGAAGCCGTGGTGGTCGGCGAGGTAGCCGCCGGCCAGGGAGTCGACGCCCGCGATGCCGCCGTTGACGGCGGTGATGACGCCGAGGAGCGTGCCGTACTTCTTCGGCTCGTGGACCTCGTTGCGCAGCATGATGAGGCAGAGCGGCACGGTGGGGCCGGAGACGCCCTGGATGACACGGCCCGCGAAGAGCATCGGCACGCTCTCGGCGAGGGCGGCGACGACGCAGCCGACGACCATGAGCGCGAGCATTCCGGCGAGCACCCTGCGCCGCCCGACGAGGTCGCCGAGGCGGGGCAGGAAGAGCGAGAAGAGCGCGGCCGAGGTGAAGAACGCGGTCTGGGTCAGGCCGACCTCGGCGGAGGTCGCCCCGAGGGAGTCCTCGATGTTCTTCAGGGCGGGGCTGAGCATGCTCGCGTTGAGCTGGAAGGCGAAGCAGGCCGCGAGGAGCGCGGCGACCAGGACCCCGATGCGCACCGGCCGGGAGCCGCGGGCGCCGCCCGGAGCGGCGGCGGGTTCGGTGAGGGCGTTCATGCGCTGACGTCGCCGATCCGCTCGAGGGCGTCCACGATCAGGTCCCAGAAGCGCTTGTGATCCAGGTCGACGGCGACCTGGGTGGTGCAGTCGTCGGGGGCGGGCGCGCGGAAGTCCGTCACGGTCATGCCGAGGGTGAGGGTTCCGGTGAGCTCGATGTCCACGGGGGCCTTGCGGACGGTCATGACGCTCGGGTCGATGACGTACGCGACGGCGCACGGGTCGTGGACCGGCGGGGCGTCGAAGCCCTGGGCCTCCAGGTACATGGCGCCGAAGAAATCGAGGAGCTCGTTGACGAAGAGGGCGGGCTTGGTGCCGACCTTCGCGATGCGCTCGACGACCTCGGGGGTGGCGAGGGCCTGGTGGGTCAGGTCGAGGCCGACCATCGTGACCGGCCAGCTCTCGTTGAAGACGATGTGCGCGGCCTCGGGGTCGATCTTGATGTTGAACTCGGCGACCGGGCTCCAGTTGCCCACGTGGTAGCCGCCGCCCATCAGGACGACCTCGCGCACGCGCTCGACGATGCGGGGCTCCTTGCGCGCGGCGAGGGCGATGTTCGTCAGGCCCGCGGTGGGGACGATGGTGATCTCGCCGGGCTCGTGGGCCATGACCGTGTCGATGATGAGGTCGACGGCGTGGCGCTCGTCCAGGGCCAGGGTCGGCTCGGGCATGACCGGGCCGTCGATGCCGCTCTCGCCGTGGATGTCGGGGGCGGTCTCGACGTCGCGCACGAGGGGCCGGGGGCAGCCCGCGGCGAAGGGGACGCCGGTGATGTTCGCGATGCGGGCCACCGAGAGGGCGTTGCGGGTGACCTTCTCCAGGGTCTGGTTGCCCACGACGGTGGTGACGGCTACCAGGTCGACATCCGGGTTTCCGTGCGCCAGGAGCATGGCGATCGCGTCGTCATGTCCGGGGTCGCAGTCCAGGATGATCTTTCGGGGCATCGCGGAACCTCTTTGTTCGGCTGAGCTGACGCTGCGCGGCGACGGCTCGGGAAAACGTTCTCCCATGACTGTGTGCACCGGTGCGAATTATGTCAATGGTCAACGACACACCCCGGCAAACTCGCCCGGAACGGACACGGTTCGAGGCGCACCGGCACGTACAGAAATGGTTCAACAGGGAGAATACGCCCGGAAAATTGGACCTGGTGACGTCGATGACCCGCTGATAACGTTTGCCGAAACGCATCGAAGGGTGGGCGCGGCGTGGCCGACGTAACGCTGAGAGACGTGGCCCGGATCTCCGGGTGCTCCGTCGCCACGGTGTCCCGGGTCCTTGCGGGCACCCGCCCGGTCGGCGCCGAGACGGCGCGCCGGGTCCGCGAGGCCGCCGAGGCGCTCGGCTACCGGCCGAACCACGCGGCCCGCGCCCTGCGCAGCCGCTCCACGGGCACGGTCGGCCTCGTCCTGCCGCAGATCACGAACCCCTTCTATCCCACGCTGGTGCGGGAGTTGACGCACGCCCTGCACGCCGAGGGGCGCGCCGTGCTGCTCGCCGACTGCGACGACGATCCGGTGGCGGAGGCGGAGTACATCGCCGATCTGCTGGGCCGCCGGGTCGACGCGCTCCTGGTGATCCCGGCGCACGAGGAGCGCAGCAGGGACGCGGTGAACGCGGCGGCGGCCCGGGTGCCGCTCGTCCTGATGGACCGGGGCTGCGGGCCCGCCGTCGCCGACTCCGTGGCGGTGGACAACACCGCGGGCATGGCCCTCGTCCTCGATCACCTGGCCGCCACGGGCCGCCGCCGCGTCTGCTTCCTCGGCGCGGCGGGCACGGCCTCGGCCGCCGCCGAGCGACGCGGCGCCTATGCGGGCGGTGCCGCCGCGCTCGACCCCGGGGCGCCGGACCGGGTGGCCCTCGGCGACTTCTCCGTGGAGTGGGGCCGGGCCGCGGTCGACGAGGTGTGGCCCGCCCGGCCCGACGCCCTCGTCTGCGCGAACGACCTGATCGCCGTCGGCGCGCTGCAGCGCCTGCAGCAGCTCGGCGTCGACGTGCCCGGCGAGGTCGCCGTCACCGGCTTCGACGACATCCCGATGGCGGCGCTCTTCGCGCCCGGCATCACCACGGTCCGCCAGCCGGTGGCCGAGCTGGCCGCGGAGGCGGCCCGCCTGCTCGTCCGCCGCCTCGCGGGCGGCGAGGAGGGCCCCCGCCAGGCCATACGACTCGCGCCCGAGCTGATCGTGCGCGAGTCGAGCGCGCCGAGCGGCACGGTTCCGGTCCCCGGGAGCGGGCGGCGTGCCGTTCCGACGCAGACCGGGCCGTCCGGCCCTGCGTGAGGTGTGCGCGGCGACGAAGCCGTGAACTGCGCGCCCGCCGCTGTTACTTGCGTCATACCGGCTTGAAGCTGACATTGATGTCAAGGACTAGCTTGGCGACGTCCCCGACCGAGCGCCGGACGAGGACAGCGCGAAGGAGTCTGCGATGAGCACAGCCCTGGGGTACCGGACCTTCGGTGCCGCCGATGTCCACGAGTTCTTCGACCGGCCCGTTCCGTCGCCCGGTCCGCTCGAAGTCCTGGTCCGCGTCGCGGCCGCGGGAGTCAACCCGCTCGATCACCTGCTCCGGTCCGGACACGTCCGGGAGTTGAACGGCCACGTACCCTTTCCGCAGGTCCTGGGAATGGAGGCGGCCGGTACCGTCCTGGCGGCGGGCGACGAGGTGACCGGCCTGGCCGTCGGCGACCGGGTCACCGGATTCGCCCTGACCGGCGCCGGCACGTACGCGACGACGACCCTGTTGCTCGCCGAGTCCACGGCCCGCATCCCCGACACGCTGTCGGAGACCTGGGCGGCGACCATCCCCGTCGCGGGCACCACCGCGCTCGACGTCCTGGACCAACTCGCGTTGCCCGCCGGGGCGTCGCTGCTCGTGAACGGGATCGGCGGCGGGGTGGGAATCGCCCTTGCCCAGCTCGCGCGGGACCGCGGCCTGGTCGTGGTCGGCACCGGCAGTGCGGCCAAGCGGGACCGCGCGACGGCGGCCGGAGCGACCTTCATCGAATACACCGCAGGCGATGTCGTGGCCCGCCTCCGGGCGCAGGCCCCGGACGGCTTCGACGCCGTGGTCGACACGGTCGGCGGAGATTCCCTGCGCAGCATCGCCCCACTGGTCAGGAAGCCGGACGCGCTCGTTTCCGTCGGCGACCCGTCGGTCGGCGAGCTCGGTGGCACGTCGGTCCGCCGTCGTCCCGACCGGCGCACCCTCGAGCGCGTCGCCGAGCTGATGGCCGCCGGGCGGCTCGATCCCCACATCACGGCGACCTATCCGCTGGCACGGGCGGAGGAGGCACTGGCGCTCGTCGAGTCGGGCCACGCGTCGGGCAAAATCGTCATCGACATGCGGCTCTGATCTCACGCCTCGCAGGGAAGGCCGTCCCCGGCGGCAGGGGGAGCCTGCCGGTCCGCGCCGAGGCGGTGCCGGGCGTTGGCATCGATCAGGGCGTTGAGGGAGTCCCTCGTCTCGACGAGTCGGGTGATGTCGGCGGTCAGGCGGTCCCGTTCCCTGACCATCGTGCCGAACGCTCCCTCGTGGACTGCGGTGTCGTCGCTGTCCACACAGGGCAGCAACTGGGCGATGACCTTGCTCCCCAGTCCCGCGTCGAACAGCCGCCGGATCAGACGGACCCGTGCGACCTCCGTCGCGGCGTAGTGCCGCTGTCCACCGCCGGAACGTGTGCTTCGGATCAGCCCCAGCTGCTCGTAGTACCGCAGGGAGCGGGCGCTGGCACCCGTCAGCCGGGCCACTTCTCCGATCCGCATGGCGACAGCTTAGCCAGCGGCCCCTCCCCCGGTGACGAATGAGCGGTCCTACCCACGCGTCACGAAGGGCTGGCGCAATGCGCCGGTCGCGTGCGCCGACGACGACTGGGTTTCCCAGCAGGAGGCCGCCCGGCTGCTCGGGGTGTCGACGGCAAGGGCGGTCCGGCGCCTCATGACCGAGCATCTCGTACCGGCCCATGACAGCAGGCGCCGAGCCGGCGTGACCCGTGAAAGCGTCGAGCGTGACCTTCCGTGGCTCGCGCAGGCCTCCTTGCGCGCAAAGGCACTGCGCACCGTGCAGGGTCTGGTCCGCTGGATCTGACGGAGGGCGCCGGGTGCGCGCCCGAGGCCGTCTCGTCGCCGGGCGGCGAGACGGCCAGGGCCGGACCTCAGCGACGCACCCGCCAGGTGAGCGAGTCCGTCAGCAGGGACCGGAGTTCGGGGGCGCGTACCGCGTCCGTCGGGTCGGTGGCGCGGACCGACAGGGTGTGGGTGCGGCCGTCGGCCGGGACCCCGAGGGAGCGGGGCGTCACGGTGGTGTCACCCCTGGCCCGGCGGACCTCACGGCCGTCGACGCTCCAGCGCAGCCGGATGCCGTCGGCGACGCGCACGCCCACCTTGTCGTCGCGACGCACCACGCGGTCCGTGGACGTCTCGGCGGTGACGACGGACGCGTGCCGGTGGAAGCCCGCGATCATGGCCTCGCGTCCCGGCAGGTTGAACTCACGGCCGAGCGTGCGCATGATCGAGTCCGTGGTGGGGCGGTAGAGGCCGCGCGGGTAGTAGCCGCCGCCCTCGTACGCGCCGACGGTGCCGCCGTCGGGCGAGGTCTGGCCGATCCACCGGTACCACTTCTTCTTCTGCGCGGTGAGCTGGTCGGCCGTCAGCTTGCTGGTGTTGCTCTCCCAGGGCTCGGCGCCCGTGTAGGTGCCGTAGTCGTCGTACCAGTACTCGTCCGCCAGCTTGCCCAGCGAGTGGCCGGTCTCGTGGACGACGACCTGGTCGGACTGGGCGTTGTCCGAGGAGGCGGTGGCGATGCCGTCGTAGCCGGACGGCGAGGTGATGTCGTTGTAGCCCGCGCCGCCGTACTTGGTGGAGTTGGCGAGGACGATGACGAGGTCGGGGTCGGCGGCCTTCTTCGCGTACGTCTCGACCTTGTTGGTGTCGACGCACAGCAGCCGCTCGATGCCGTCGCAGAAGAACGCCGAGCCGAGCGCGGTGTCCTTCACGGTGCCGTTCGTCGGGTCGTTGGAGACGCCGGACTGCCGGGACACCGCGTCGACCGCCCAGACGTTGAAGAGGCCCTTGTACGAGGCGTAGGGCCCCACGGCGGAGACCTTCGCCCACTTGGCGCGCACATCGGCGTGGAAGTCCTCCTGCTGGGAGGCGGTGTATCCGTCGCCGATGAAGACGACGTCGAGCTTGGCGTCGGTCGGTCCCGCCTCCACGATCGGGACGACGTCGCCGTCGCCCTTGATCTTCTCGCGCTCCTTCGCGGAGAGCATCGGGGAGGCGGGGACCTCGGTGTGCCGGGGGTGGGAGTCGGGGCCGGTGAAGTACTCGACGCGCTGGCTCCGCGCGGTGTCCGACGCCGGGTCCGGGTCCGCCGCGGCGGCCGCACCCATGGATCCGGTGGCGGCGGCGGCCGCCGCGAGGGCGATGCCTGTGGCGAGGGCGACGCGCAGAGGGGTGCGTCTGGCACGGCCGGGTATTCGATGCGTGGGGGGCATGGGCGTCCTTCCGAAGTCCGCGATATAAATGGCGGGTTAAGCAGAGTTAAGGCGCGGCTCAACGTAGAGGTTCCCGGGACTCCAGGCAATGGGTGGGCATCAAGTTGCCTGCGGGGCAGGACAGTTCGCGCCGTCCGCTGGAATTGCGCCCGGTGGCGCGCACGGAGAGACGGGCAAACCTGGAGACAGGTGTCCGGCAGGACGGTGGAGAGGCAGCGGTGACGCAGAAGAGTTCCGAGGGCGCGCGATCCGACGACCCCGCCGAGATCGGGCGGCGCGTTCAGCGCCTGCGCGGCGAACGAGGCTTCACGCAGCGGCAGTTGGCCGAGCCCGCCTATACCGCCGCGTACGTCTCCACCCTGGAGTCCGGCAAGGTGCGCCCCTCCGAGGCCGCGCTCCGGCACCTCGCCGAGCGTCTCGGGGTCAGCTACGAAGAGCTGGCCACCGGACGCCCCGCCCACCTCGCCGCGGAATTGCGCCTGCGGCTCACCGACGCCCGGCGCGCCCTGGCCACCGGCGCGCCCGACGACGCGGCCGAGCTCTTCCGCGCCGTCCACGAGGAAGCCGTCGCGCAGGCCCTGACCGAGGAGCAGGCCGATGCGCTCCTCGGCCTCGGCGACTGCC
This sequence comes from Streptomyces atriruber, assembly GCF_001418325.1. Lineage (GTDB taxonomy): Bacteria > Actinomycetota > Actinomycetes > Streptomycetales > Streptomycetaceae > Streptomyces > Streptomyces atriruber. Next base: position 16,116 of record NZ_LIPN01000023.1, read on the forward strand.
TGCTGGAGGCAGGTGAACTCATCGGCGCCCGCGACCGGTTCGCCGCCGCCGAACGGCTGCTCGCCGACGAGCCGCTGCCACGCCGCGTCCCGGCCGTCCGGGGTCGCGCCACCGCCCACCTGCTCACCGGTGAACTGCGGTACGCCTGCTACCTCCTGGAGAGCACCCTCGACGAGCTCGACGCCGCGGGGCTGCACGACCCCGAGGCCCTGCTGCTCCTCTACACGGCGTCCATCGCGCCCTACATGGACATGGGCGCGCACGCCCGGGCCGCACACGCCGCGGAGCTGGCACTCGCCCTCGCCCCGCGCGTCGACGACCCGGCGCTCGTGGCGGGAATGCACCGCGGCGTGGCCCGCACGCTCATCGCCGAGGGGCGCATCGCCGAGGCCGACGCGTCCCTCGCCAAGGCCCAGGAGCTCTACCGCCAACTGCACATCCGCACCGAACTGGCGCACTGCCACTGGATGCGCGGCTACGTGCACGCCCAGGACGGCGACCTGGAGCAGGCCGAGAGCGAGCTGCGCACCGCCCGCGACATCCTCGCCTCCAAGCGGGCCGCGCTCTTCACCGAGCAGGTCGAGGTCGAACTGGCGGACGTGCTGCGACGGCGCGGCAAGACCGGCGAGGCGGCGGCGCTACTGCGTCCGCTGCTCACCACGAGCGACGAGGAGGACGCAGGTGCCAGGGGCGCCGGAGGCACCGGTTCGCTCGGGGCCGGACGCGGCGCGGTGCACGCGGGCGGCGCGCACCGGCTGCTCGGGCTGATCGCCGAGGAGCAGGGCGACACCGAGGCCGCCGAGGAGCACTACTGCGCCGCGCTCTCGCTGCTCGAACGCTCCAGCGCGGTGGGCGACCTGGCCGACCTCTGCCGCCTTCTCGGCGATCTGCTGCGCCGCACCGGGCGGGTGGAGGCCGCGATGGACGCGTACCGCACGGGCCTCGGCCACCGGGCCGCACCCGGCACCACCACGCTGGGCCCCGCGCCCGCCACTCCCCCGATGTGAACCGACCCGTACGCGATACCTCCACGCCTCCGGTCACCACCGCTGCATCGAAAGATGTACGGCCATCTCGTCCACGGCTACGACTCCCATGATCGCGGGGACGCCGAGGATGGTGAGTACCCCTTGCCGCGGCGACATCGAGCGGTGGCGACCGGTATCGAGGAGAGACAGTGGCGACCGGTATCCAAACGAGACGCACGACCGGCGATCGGCCCTGCCCGCCCGCCCCTTCGCTCGTCGGAGTCCTGGGACGCGCACTGGGCGGCGGTCTCGTCATGGCCGTGGCGCTCGGCGCGGGCACAGCAGTCGGTCCGGTGCTCGCCGACGCCCTCGGGTTCACCGGATTCCTGGCCAGGCTCGTCCCGGCCTCGCTGGTCAGCGCGGTGGCGGTGCCGCTCGTCGTGTTCGCGCTGCGCCGCCGCGGCCACTCCCCGCGGGACATCGGCTTCGGTGGCCCCGGGGCGAGCCTGCGGGCCCTGCTCGTCGGCGCGGGGATGACGGCCGGTGCCGCGGCACTCGTACTGGGCGTGGGGACCGCCGCCGGGCTGCTGAGCTGGTCGCGCCCCGATCTGCCCGAGCTGGCCGGGTTCCTGGTGACGAACGGCGTGGTCGCGCTGCTGCTGGAGGCGCTGCCCGAGGAGACGACGCTGCGCGGACACACGTGGACCGCGCTGCGCGGCCGGTTCGGCGGCGTGGTCTCCGCGCTCGGCACGACGGCCGTGTTCCTGGTGGTGCCGGGCCTGTCGACGGTGGTGGAGGCCGGGGTCGCGCCCCTCGTCGGCGCGGATGCCGGGCCGGTCGGCCTCGCGCCGGGCGGACAGAATCCCGTCGACTATCTGATCCTGCTGACCGTGTTCGGCCTGATGCTCGTCAACGCCCGCACCGCGGTGCGACACGCCCCGCTGTGCGCCGGCATCGGAGCGCATCTGGCCTTTCTGACCGTCAACCGGGTCGTGTTCGAGGGCGACGAGCGCGGCGCGGGCTGGTCCGGGCACCTGTCGTCGCCGGACGTGGAGCTCCTCGTACCCGTGTATCTGCTGGTCGCCATGGCCGGGTTCGCGGTGTGGCGGCGGGCGGCGAGCCGCTCGGCGCGGCGGGACTCGCGCGAACCGGTGGCGCAGTAGGCGTCCGAAATCCCCCCGGCCCCACGCACACGCCTCATGGACGCCGCCGGGCGGCGTGCTGCACCATGGCGGGCAGACAGCTGTTCCGCGTTCCCCGTCACGCCATGACAGCCCAGGCCGATGCCTGGAAGGGAGCGGCCTCTTGGCCTCCTCAGCGTCCCGGTCGACGTCGTCCCTGTCCGCCCGCCGTGCCGTACCGTCCACCGCGGACGTCGTGATCGTCGGGGGCGGGGTGATGGGCGCGAGCATCGCGTTCCACCTCGCCGAAGCGGGCGTGCGCGACATCGTCGTCGTCGAACGCGGCGAGCTGGCAGGCGGCAGTTCGGGAAAGCCGATCGGCGGTGTGCGGGCGCAGTTCTCCGATCCGCTCAACATCGAGCTGGGCCACCGCAGTCTGCGCGCCTTCCGGGACTTCCCGCGGCGGCCCGGCGCGGACATCGGCCTCGACACCGTCGGCTACCTCTTTCTGCTGACCGACCCGGTGCAGGCGGCCGACTTCGAGGCCGCGGTGCGGACGCAGAACGCCCTCGGCGTGCCCAGCCGCATGATCGGACCGCCGCAGGCGCGGGCGCTCTGCCCCTACCTCAGCACCGACGGCCTGGTGGCGGCCGCCCACTCCCCCGCCGACGGGCACGCACGGCCCGCGCTCGTCGTCCGCGGGTACGCGCGTGCCGCGGCGCGGACCGGCACCGTGTTCGCGACCCGCACCGCGGTCACCGGCATGGACGTGACCGGCGACCGCGTGACGGCCGTCCACACCGACAGGGGTCCGGTGTCCTGCTCGACGGTCGTCTGCGCCGCCGGGGCCTGGTCGGCGCGGATCGGCGCCATGGCCGGGGTCGAGCTTCCGGTGCGGCCGCTGCGCCGCCAACTCGCCTTCACAGCACCGCTGGTGCCCGCCGCGCCGCGCATCCCCTTCACGATCGACTTCGCGTCGTCGGCGTACTTCCACAACAGTGACGACGGGCTGCTCCTCGGCCTCGCCGACCCCGCTCAGGCCGAGGGCTTCGACACCACGTGGACGCCCGGCTGGCTGGAGCTGTTCCGCGAAGTGGCGCGCCGCCGGGCGCCCGCCCTCGCGGAGATGGAGACGTCGGGCGGCTGGGCGGGCCTGTACGAGATCACGCCCGACCACAACGCCCTGATCGGCCGGTCCGCCGCACCGGTCAACTTCCTCTACGCCACCGGATTCTCCGGCCACGGCTTCCTCCAGGCCCCCGCGGTGGGCGAGATCGTGCGCGACCTGTACCTGGAGCGGCGGCCGCGCGTCGACGTCGGGCCGCTCGGCGCGGAACGTTTCCACGCGGGGGCCGCGAGCCGCCCGGAAGCCCATGTCGTGTGACGCCGAAAGGACGACAGGCCGATGACCGAGCAGTGGCGGCTGCGTGCCGCGTTCGCCGAGCGGCTCTCGCGGATGTACGGGCGCGAGGTCCCCGCGTACACGACGCTGGTGGACGTCTCCCGCGAGGTCAACGAGGACGTGCTGCGCAAGCGCGGCACCGACGCCGAACGTCTCGGGTCCATCGGCCGCGTCACCGCCGAACGGCACGGCGCCATCCGGGTCGGCACGCCGGAGGAACTGCGGCAGGTCGCGCGCGTGTTCGGCGCTCTCGGCATGCATCCGGTCGGCTTCTACGACCTGCGCGACACGGCCGCGAGCGCGCTGCCCATCGTGTCGACGGCGTTCCGGCCGGTGGACGCGGACGAGCTGGCCCGCAACCCCTTCCGGGTCTTCACGTCCATGCTCACCGTCTCCGACCCCCGTTTCTTCGACGACGATCTGCGCTCGCGCCTCACCGCGTTCCTCGCGGGGCGCGAGCTGTTCCCACCGGAGCTGCTCGCGCTGGCCGACCGGGCCGAGGCGGACCGGGAGCTGTCCGACGCGGACGCCGAGCGGTTCCTCGAACTCGCCGTGCGGGCCTTCGAGTTGTCCGCCGAGCCCATCGACGAGGACTGGTACGCGTCGCTGGAGCGCGTCTCCGCCGTCGCCGCGGACATCGGCGGCGTCCGCAGCACCCACATCAACCACCTCACCCCGCGCGTCCTGGACATCGACGAGCTCTACCGGCGCATGACCGAGCGCGGCATCGAGATGATCGACACCGTTCAGGGGCCGCCGCGCTGGGCGGGGCCTGACGTGCTGCTGCGCCAGACGTCCTTCCGCGCGCTCGCCGAGCCGCGTGCGCTGCGGGCGGCGGACGGCAGCGTGCGGCGCGGGGCGCTGCGGGTGCGGTTCGGCGAGGTCGAGGCCCGTGGCATCGCCCTGACCCGCGAAGGGCGCGTCCTGTACGACCGGCTCCTCGGCCTCGTCGACGAGCGGGCGGCGTCCCGCCCGGCCGCCGAGCGGGACGCCGTGGCCCGTGCCGTGTGGGCCGAGCACCTGCCCCCGACCGAACACGAACTGGCCGCGCGGGGGCTCGGGTTCTTCACCTACCACGCCGTCCCCGACCGGCCGGCGGACGGCGGCCACCCGCCCTCCGGCCTCGGCGGGCTCCTGGACGGGGGCTGGCTGCGGGCCGAGCCGATCGTGTACGAGGACTTCCTGCCCCGGTCGGCCGCCGGCATCTTCCAGTCCAACCTCAGCGACACGGGGTCCAGGAACAGCGCCCGGGAAGGTAGTGCGTACGACTCCGGCACGCTCTCCGAAGCCATGGGCCGGGACGTCCTCGACCCGTTCGTGCCGTACGAGCGGCAGCGGGACCGCTCCCTCGCCCTGCTTCCCCGCGCCCTGCGTCCCACCCGCGCGCCACTGCCCAAGGGAGCGTCATGACCGGCATCGCCCTGCCCGCCACCGACGAACTGCGCACCCGCGCCCGCGCCGCACTCGACCGCGTCGGCGTCACCGTCCCCGAGGGAAACGGTCTACGGGCCCGCACCCCCGTCACCGGCGAGGATCTCTTCGGCCTGGCCGCGACGGGCCCGGCCGGGACCGAGGCGGCGCTCGCCGCGGCCTTTGCGGCCTTCCTGGAGTGGCGCGCCACCCCCGCCCCGCGCCGGGGCGAACTGGTCCGGCGCCTCGGTGAGCTGCTGCGCGACCACAAGGAGGACCTGGCGGACCTGATCACCATCGAGGCGGGCAAGATCCGCACCGAGGCGCTCGGCGAGGTGCAGGAGATGGTCGACATCTGCGACTTCGCCGTAGGCCTGTCACGTCAGCTCTACGGACGCACCATCGCCTCCGAGCGTCCTGGGCACCGCCTGGCGGAGACGTGGCATCCGCTCGGTGTCGTCGGTGTCATCTCCGCGTTCAACTTCCCGGCGGCCGTGTGGTCGTGGAACACCGCCGTCGCCCTGGCCTGCGGCGACACCGTGGTGTGGAAGCCCTCCGAACTGACCCCGCTGATCTCCCTGGCCTGCGACCGGCTGCTCACCCGGGCCGCCGACGACGTGGGCGCGCCCCGCGACGTCCACCGACTGCTGCTCGGCGACCACGCGGTCGGCGAGCGGCTGGTCGACGATCCCCGGGTCGCGCTGGTCAGCGCCACCGGATCGACCCGCATGGGCCGCGAGGTCGGCCCGCGCGTCGCCGCCCGCTTCGGCCGCTCCCTGCTCGAACTCGGCGGCAACAACGCGGCGGTCGTCGCGCCCTCCGCCGACCTGGACCTCGCCGTGCAGGGCATCGTGTTCGCGGCGGTCGGCACGGCGGGGCAGCGCTGCACGATGCTGCGGCGCCTGATCGTGCACCACGACATCGCGGACACGCTCGTCGGGCGTCTCACCGCCGCGTACCAGAAGCTCCCCGTCGGAGATCCCTTCGACCCGGCGACGCTGGTCGGGCCGCTGATCTCCGCCCGGGCGCTCGATGGCATGCGCGACGCGCTGGACCGGGTGCGCGGCGAGGGCGGCGAGGTGCTCGCGGGCGGCGCCCGCCGCCCGGCCCCGTCCGCGCCGCACGCCGCCTATGTGGAACCGGCGGTGGTCCGCGTCGCCCGGCAGACCGACGTGGTCCGCGAGGAGACGTTCGCGCCGCTCCTGTACGTGATGACGTACGACTCGTTCGACGAGGCGATCGCCCTGCACAACGACGTGCCGCAGGGGCTCTCGTCGAGCATCTTCACCCGCGACCAGCAGGAGGCCGAGCGGTTCCTGTCCGCGGAGGGCTCCGACTGCGGCATCGCCAACGTGAACATCGGGACGTCCGGGGCGGAGATCGGCGGCGCGTTCGGCGGTGAGAAGGAGACCGGCGGCGGCCGCGAGTCGGGCTCCGACGCGTGGCGCGCCTACATGCGGTCGGCCACGAACACGATCAACTACTCGAGCCGCCTCTCCCTCGCCCAGAACGTGAGCTTCCTCTAAGTCAGTTCACAGCTCGCGTCCCACAACCGCGCCGCCACAAAGGGGTCGGCGAGGTGGTCCCACACGGGTTCGTTCCGGGGCTCGCCCCGGAGGCCGAAGACGCGCGGGCCCCACAACTGGCCGCCCCGCACGGCCGGATCGAGCACCGCCCGGACCGCGGGCCACGCCCCGGCGTCCTTGCCCTGGAGGAGGAGGGCCGCAGGGGCCGCGCCCAGCCGTGCGCCGGTCGTCCGCACATGGACCGGCGGCCTCGAAGGGGTGAGGGAGTCCAGGGCGCCGCCGGGATGGGCCACCACGCTCGCCACGGTGCTGTCGGCGGCCCGCAGGCGGCGGTCGAGTTCCACGCCGAAGTACATCTGGGCCAGCTTGGAGCGTCCGTAGCTGCGCTTGGGCCGGTACTCCTTCTGGGACTGCAGGTCGTCCAGGTCGAGCCGCTCGGACTTGGCGGCGAAGCTGCCCATGGTCACGACGCGGGCCGCCGGCGCCGCCGAGAGCAGCGGCATCAGCCACCGGGTCAGCGCGAAGTGCCCGAGGTGGTTCGTGCCGAACATGATCTCGTGGCCGTCCGCGGTCTCCTGGCGCGGCGGATCGTCGAGCGCGACGCCCGCGTTGTGCACCACCGCGTCGAGTCGGGCCACCCCCAGGGATTCCACGGCTGACCGCAGCGACGAGAGGTCGGCGAGGTCCATCCGTACGGCCCGCACCCGCGCGCCGGAGACCCGTGCGCGGATCGACCTCATGGCGGCCTCGGCCTTCGCCGGGCTCCGGCTGCCGAGGACGACGGTCGCTCCGGTGGCCGACAGCTGCTCCGCGACGAAGTACCCGATGCCGGCGTTGCCGCCGGTGACCAGGAAGACGCTGCCGTCGGCACGCGGGAGCCGGTGGACGTCCCAGGACGGGGTGGAGGATGCGGACGACATGGCGGCGGGGGCTCCCTTGCTCGAACGGACGGCTGCGGCGGGCGGCCGGGCAGCTCGACGCCCACGGTGTCAACGGCCACCGACACATCGCCGACAGATCGGCGGCAGGCGCGCCGGACGACCGACATCCCGCCGACACGGGAGAGCCTGTGTCATGACCCCGGCCGGATCAGTGGGCGTCGTCTGGTGCGTGCGATCGCAAGGCGCCGGAATGCCCTCGTATCTCCGCTACGAGGGCGTTTCGGCAATGCGGCGAGCGTGCGTGCCGGGCGGCGACCAGCCGGCCGGGGTCATGACACAGGCTCTGAACGTCTCGCGCCCCCTCGGCGTCTCAGGAGCAGTCGCCCCACAAGCGGTCGCGACAGCTTCGTCCGGGAGGTCACATGCTCGTCAGGGCGTCACGCCCCGCCCGTCCCTTCCGCCTGCTCGCAGGGGTCGCCTTGTCCGGCGTCCTCGTGGCGGCCGCGTCCGGTTGCGGCAAGGAGGAGGCGGCGCCCGCCGACGGCACGGACGACGCACTCGCGGGCCGTGCCCGGCAGGTCGCCGAGGCCTGGGACGGTTCCGCCTCGGCCGCCGCGTGGCGCACCGGCTACCACCCCACCGGGGAGGCGGTGCAGCTGCCGCGGGGCGGGCTGCGCGGTCGGGCCGACGAGCAGGCGTTCGAGGACGGTCGCTTCGTCCTGCGAGGCGAGTTGCCAGGTGCCGGTCCCGGGGACGGCCGCGTGGCGTGGCACGGAGGGAAGACGCTGAAACGGCCGCTGGTCGGCGCGGACGAGTCGTACGGGAGCCTGGCCCGCTCCCGGGGCGCGGGGAAACCGCAGCTCACGGTGACCGGGGTGGAGCTGGGTGAGATGCGGCTGGCCACCAGCCGCGGACCGGCGACGGTCCCGGCCTGGCTCTTCACCCTGGATGGCTATGCCTCGCCCCTCAGACAGGCCGCGGTGCTCCCCTCGAAACCCCCTCGGCCCCCGATCGGCCGGGCCCAGGGCATCCCCGGCCTGCCGCTCGACCGGCTCGTGCGAACTGCCGCGGACGGACGGTCGGTGACCGTGATCGCCCTCCATGGCGCCTGCGACGACGGAGCCGTCGTGGACGCGCGCGAAACGACCGGCAGCGTCGTGCTGGCCGCCGCCGTCAAGGACCGGCAGGAGGGCGGCCTGTGCACCGATCAGGCGAAGATGCAGCAGGTGACGGTGGCACTGGACCGGCCGGTCGGCGACCGCGTCCTGCTGGACGCGCACACCGGCCGGCCGGTCCCCTACAAGGGCATGCACGGGATCACACCGAGTGGAGGGTGAGGGTTACGGCGCCATCTCGTACGTCCCCGCCAGAGCCTCGACGCGCTCCCAGACGCGCGCCGAGCGGGCGTCGTCGACGACCGGACGCCGGACCGCCCCCAGGGCCCAGGCCTGCTGGTCCGCGGTGGCGGAGTCCTTGCCGTGCAGCTCGACGGCGTGCGCGGAGAAGTCGCGTACGAGGACGGCGAAGAGCTCGTCGAGCACATCCTGCTCCAGGCCGGTCAGGCGCGCCTGCTCCAGGATCAGCTGGCCGTGCACGACCAGCGCGAAGAGCTGTCCCACGGCGAGGAGCAGGTCGAGGTCGCGGCTCTGCTTCTCGTCAGGGGCGGCCGTGGTGACGAACTCGCAGAGCGCGTCGGCCTGTTCGCGGAAGCGGCCGACGTTGGGCACCTCGGCGTACGCGTCGAAGGCGGTGCGCCAGTCGTGGAAGCGGATGGCGCCGAGGCCGCGGGCGGGGCCCTGCTGGAAGAGGAAGGAGTCGTCGGCCGCGTCGAGACGGGTCGGCACGGGCGCGTACTCGGCCGGGTTCAGGAGGTGGTTGCCCATGAACTTGAGGATCAGCGCGAGGTTGACGTGGACCGTGCCCTCCAGCTTGGGCAGACCGCGGATCTCGACGGCCGCCTGTGCGAAGTAGTTGTCCTTCTCGAAGCCCTTGGCCGCGATGACGTCCCACATCAGGTCGATGACCTTCTCGCCCTCGGTGGTCACCTTCATCTTCGTCATGGGGTTGAAGAGAAGGTAGCGGCGGTCGTCGGGACCCGCCGAGCGGAAGTAGTCCACGGCCCGGTCGCTGAACAGCTTCATGCCGACGAGGCGCACGTAGGCGTCGGTCAGCTCGCGGCGCACGTGCGGGAAGGCGGTGACCGGGCGCCCGTAGAGGATGCGGCCCGTGGCGTGGGTGACGGCCTCGTACATCGCGTGCTCGCAGATGCCGATGGAGGCGGTGCAGAGGTTGAACTTGCCGACGTTGACGGTGTTGAGGGCGGCGTCGAAGGCGGCGCGGCCGGTGTGCAGCACGTCGTCGGGACCGACCGGGTAGTTCTCCAGGCGGAACTCGCTCACGTACTTCGACGAGTCGACGACGTTCTTGACCAGGTGGTACGCCTGGTGGCGGCTGTCGGCGGCGAAGAAGACGTAGCCGTCGGGGCCCTCGACGTCGGTGCGGCGGCCGAATACGGAGACGAGCCCGGCCGCGTTGCCGTTGCCGATGTAGTACTTGGAGCCGGTGGCCCGGAAGCCGCCGTCGCCGGTGGGCTCCAGGAGCATGTCGGTGGAGTAGATGTCGGCGCCGTGGGTCTTCTCGGACAGACCGAAGGCGAACACCTCGCCCTGGGAGAGGAGTTCGGCGGCGCGCGTGCGGGCGGCGGCGTTGTCGCTCTGCCAGACCGGGCCGAGGCCGAGGATGGTGACCTGCCACGCGTACCAGTAGTCGAGGCCGTAGAAGCCGAAGATCTCGTTGAGGGCGGCGATGCGGGCGGTGTCCCAGCGCTTGTCGGCCTGCCCCTCCCCCGCGGCCGGGGCCGGGGTGAGGAAGGTCGCGAACAGCCCCTCCTCGGCGGAGAACTCCAGGAAGTCCGCGAGCCAGGCGCGGGTGCGGTAGTCCTCGATCAGCTTGCGCTTGCCGCGCGCCTCGAACCAGTCGACGGTCGCGCGCAGCAGCCTGCGGGTCTCGGGGTCGAAGTGGGTCGGGTCGTAGGTGTTCGGGTTGAACAGCAGCGGGTCGGCCATGGCGGTTCGCCTTTCCGGCTCGGAGGGTTGGGCAGAGGGAAGAAGTGCGTGGTCAGCGCTCGGGGGCGAGGCGGTGGAGGGTGGCGAGCACGTCGTCGAGCCAGGCGAGCGTCATCCGCTCGTACGCGATGCCGCCGCGCAGCACGACGTGCTGGAGCTCCTGTCCGGCGTCCAGTGCTTCGCGGGCCGGGGCGTCGGGCCCGGTGAAGTCGCGCCGCTCGCCCGCGAGGTAGTGCGCGAGGCGGTCGGCGTGCGCCTGGCGGTGCCGGTCCACCTCGTGGATCAGGGCGGCCGGGTCGTCGAAGGCGGCGCCGCGGATCTTCACGGCGAGCTCGTGCCGGACGCTCTCGGGTTCGATCGGCTCGTGCAGCCACCGCGAGAGCGCGGCCCGGCCGAGGGACGCGACGGAGTACTCCTTCTTGTCCGGCCGGTCCTGCTGCACCACCTCGCGGACGTCGATCCAGCCGTCGCCCTCCATGCGCTTGAGGACGCGGTAGATCTGCTGGTGGGTGGCGGCCCAGAAGTAGCCGATGGACCGGTCGAACCGCCGGGCCAGTTCGTAGCCGGAGCCCGGCTTTTCCAGCAGGGAGACGAGGATCGCGTGCTCGAGCGCCATGCCCGAATCCTTCTATGCAACTCGTTGCATAGACAAGCGGCACCGGCCAGGTGAGACACGGCTCACCTGCATGATCAGTGGTCCGACGCCGACGGCTCCGCCCCCGCGGGGATCTCCTGGATCCTCCCGTCGACACCCGCCCGGTAGAGCTTGCCCGCCGAGAACCCCCGGTCGCCGCGCCCGTAGGTGACCTGAGTGGAGAGGTGCAGGCCCGACTCCACGGCGCACAGACGGCCGTCCTCGACCCGCCAGATCTGCCCGGCGGCATGGGTGGCGATCAGCGGCCGTCCCGCGCCGTCGAGGGTGATTCCGTCGGGGAGGGAGAGGGCGTCGGACGCGGCGGCGGAGATCCATCGCCGCGGGTGCGCCGGATCGTCGACCGGGATCCGGTACAGCCCTGGGGCGACGGTCGTCTGGATGACGTAGACGTGCTGGCCGTCCGGCGAGACGGCGACCCCGTTGGGCTGCGGCACCTTCGCCCAGGCGGGGTCGACCCGGCCGTCCGGAGTGACGCGGCCGATGTTCCTGCCGCCCAGGGTCGTGGTGTACACGGTTCCGTCGGGCGCGAGGGCGACGCCGTCGATGCCGCCGAGCCCGGTGGCGTACGTACTGACCTTGCCGGACTCCGGATCCACGAGCAGGAGTTCCGATGTCGGCAGGAGGTCGCCGGTGAGCGAGTGCGCGAGGTCGTTGCCGGTGCCGACGAGGAGACGGCCGTCCTCGCGGACGACGATCCCGCCGTTGGCGCCCACGTTTCCGGTGAGGGGTACGGGGGCGCGGCCCGGTGCGTCGATGCGGTAGACGCGGCCCGTGAAATACGCGGTGGCGAACATCCGGCCCCGCGCGTCGACGGCGATCGACTCGACCCAGTCCGGGATCCGCGCCACCCGGGCCGGTGGCGCCGTTTCGGGGGCGGCACAGGCCGGTGCCGCCCGCGCGGGGGCGGGCGCGAGCAGGCCCGCGGCCAGCGCCATGGCCGACACGACCAGCGCCGGGACCGCTGTCGGTACGCTGCCGCGCCTCTGCCCGCGTAATGCCGCCCGGCGCCGCCCTCTCGACCTCGACCGCATCGGTTCCCCCTCTTCGTCGGGTCGGTCTCCCGGCGAAGTATCAGCCTCACGGGCCCCGCGCGTAACCCCTCGCCCCTCAGCCGTGGGCGCCGCTCGTGCCGTCGGCGCCCTTCGCCGAGTTGAGCCACGCGCCGATGCGGGGCAGCGCATCGGGCCCGCTGTCCTGCCGCACCGACCCGACCAGGTCGGCGATGGCGACACCCCGCAGCGACGCGCGCCACGCGGCGTCGGCGGCCGCCATCGCGCGGGAGATGGGGCACGGCTTCGCGCAGTCCTCGGGAGGGGTTCCGAACGGGCCGCGCTGCCGGATCTCCGTACAGGTGAAGGCCGGGCTCGCCCCGTCGACCGCCTGCACGACGTCGAGGACCGTGATGTCGGTGGCGGTCCTGGTCAGGACGTACCCGCCCGTCTTGCCCTGGACGGACTTCACGAGTCCCGCCCGGGAGAGGGCCTGCATCTGTTTCGCCAGGTAGCTGGGTGAGACGTCGTGCAACTCGGCCAGCCGGGCGGCGGGGACCGGCTCGGTGGCCGCGGTCAGCACCACACAGCAGTGGAGCGCCCACTCGACGCCGCCGGACAGTTTCATGCACCCTCCCGATTGACTCGGACACAGACTATCCGAGTATTATCTCGGACATCAGGTATCCGAGTTTGCGCACCCGCGGCACCAGGCCCACGGCAGCGGCACTCGGCGGGACGGAAGGGCTCGATCATGAAGATCACGGTCATCGGCGGCACCGGGCTGATCGGTTCGCAGCTCGTCGCCAGGCTCCGCGAGGCGGGCCACGAGGTGGTCGCCTCGTCCCTGTCGACCGGCGTCGACCTGCTCACCGGCGCGGGGCTCGACGAGGCGCTCGACGGCGCGGACACGGTCGTCAACGTGACGAACTCCCCCACGTTCGACGAAGCCTCACCGGAGTTCTTCAGGACGACCTCGGGGCATCTGCTGGCCGCCGGCGAGCGCGCGGGCGTGCGGCACCAGGTCATCCTCTCCATCGTCGGCGTCGACCAGGTGCCGCAGCTGGACTACTACCGCGCGAAGACGCTCCAGGAGGAGCTGCTGCGCCAGGGCCCCACCCCGTACTCGATCGTGCGCGCCACGCAGTTCTTCGAGTTCATGGACGCGGTCATGTCGTGGACGTCCGACGACAGCACCGTCCGGCTGCCCGCCACGCGCATCCGGCCCATGGCGACGGCCGACGTGGTCGCGGCGCTCGCCGACGTCGCCACCGGCGCGCCACTGAACGGCACGCTGGACGTCGCGGGGCCGGAAGTCTTCCGCCTGGACGAGCTGGGTCGGTTCACGCTGTCGGCCCGGCAGGACGGGCGCAGCGTCGTGACCGACGAGAAGGCGGGCATGTTCGCCGCCGTCGAGGGCGACGTCCTCATCGGCGGGCCGGACGCGCGTCTCGCGCCCACCCACTACAAGGACTGGCTCGACGCCTCGCGGTGACTCAGGCTCTCAGCCCGTCGCCAGGCGGCGGACGGCCGCCAGCGCGCGGTCGGCGTGTGCGCTCATGCGGAACTCGCTGCGGACCACCTCGGCGACGGTGCGGTCCTCGCCGATGACGAACGTGACGCGCTTCGTGGGCGCCAGCGAGAAGCCGCGCGTCACGCCGAACCGGCCGCGCACCAGGCCCTCGGGATCCGCGAGCAGGGGGAACCCGAGGGTGTGCCGCTCGGTGAACTCCCGTTGCTTGTCGACCGCGTCGCCGCTGATCCCCACGGGCCGCGCCCCCGCGGCGCCGAACTCGGCGGCGAGGTCACGGAAGTGGCAGGCCTCGGCCGTGCAGCCGGGTGTCAGGGCCGCCGGGTAGAAGAACAGCACCACGGGGCCGTCCCGGAGGAGTTCGGAGAGCGTGCGCTCGGTGCCGGTCTCGTCCGGCAGCGTGAAGTCCTCGACGGTGTCACCCACCGCCACGCGCGCCGTCATGCCCGGCTCCTGTGCGACGTGCGGTCCATCGGCGACACGGTGCCTCCTCGAGTGCGGGAGCGAAACCCTACTCGACGGTCGGCAACTCCCCGTCGCCAGCCCTCCCCACCGGCCTTGACCTCCCGAAACGACCTCGTGCGATGCTGGGGCACGCCGAGAGGCACCGAGAGAGCGACGGGGAGTACGGGCATCACGATGGCAGCGGTACGACGGACAGCGAAGGGCATCTGGGACCGTTTCTCGGCGTCCGACCCCGGGCTCCTGCGACTCATGGCGGGACTGCGCACGGTCGGGGCGATCCTTCTCGCGCTCGCCGTGCTCGCACCGCTCGGCACGTCGGTGACCCACCTCGTCGCGGGCGCGATGACGGCGATGGTCGCCACGTTCGCGATCCAGGAGAAGGAGGTGCGGGGGCAGGCGATCACCCTGGCGCTCGGCCTGCCGGTCGCCCTTGCGGCCATATCACTGGGGGCGCTGCTCAACTCCCGCGTGGTGGGCGGGGACGTCTTCTTCATCCTCCTCATCTTCGGGGCCGTCTACTGCCGCCGGTTCGGCGACCGGGGCACCGCACTCGGACTCATCGGCTTCCAGGTCTACTTCGTCTCGCTCTTCGTCAGCGCGTCCGCATCCTCGCTGCCCGGCCTCTGTCTGACGCTGACCGTCGCCTTCGCGTGCAGCGCGGTCGTGCGGTTCGCCGTGGTGCCGGAGACCCCGGAGCGCACCCTGGCGCGGCTGCGCGAGGCGTTCCGGGCCCGGCTCGCCCAGCTCATCGCCCACCAGATCGAACTCCTCGAAGCGGACACCGGATCCGCCGAGGGCCCGGAGAAGATCCTCGACGACCTGCGGCGCAGCACCGCCCGGCTGCACGAGGCCGCGCTGATGATCCAGGGCCGCCTGGAGGAGGGCACCCGCGACGCGGCAGCGGCGGCGCTGCTGCAGCGCAGGGTGGCCGACGCGGAGATCGCCGCGGAGCGCCTCGGTGTCCTGCTCCTCAACGCCCGCAGCGCGGAGCGCGTGGAGACGCTCACCCTGCACCTGCCCAGCGCCCCCGTCGCGCTCTCGCGGCGCGGCCGGATCGGGCCGGACGCGGGCACCGCCCTGCGCAGGGACCTGCGGGCCCTGCACCTGCTGGTGGTGCGCCTGGTACCCGACGATCGCGGCACGGCGCTCCCGTACGTGCGCAACAGGCTGCTCGGCTACCGCGAGGAGCAGGGTCTGCCGCAGGGTTCCCCGGCGGTGCAGGACTGCTTCCGTGCGATCGGTGAGGCGGCGCGCGCCATTCTGGGCCTGCGGCTGGCGGTCGACGGGGCGCGGGACGAGGAGTACGACAGCCCGGAAGCCATGCGGTCCCGTGAGGAGTTCGAGGCGGAGGAGATCTCGATCTCCGGTGAGGCCGCGGAGGCGGAGGAGGAGCAGACCGGGCTGCGGCGGCCCACCACCCGGGCGGCCGTGCAGGTGTCGGTCGGCTCGGCGCTGGCCATCGTCGGCGGCGAGTTCCTGTCCACGCAGCGGTGGTACTGGGCGGTGCTGACCTGCTGGGTGGTGTTCCTCAACACCGCGTCCACGGGCGAGATCATGGTCAAGGGCTACCGTCGGCTGCTCGGCACGGTGCTCGGCGTGGTGGCCGGTGTGGCGCTGGCCGGTGCCGTCGGCAACCACACCTGGGCCGCGTTCGCCCTCGTCGTGCTCTGCGTCTTCGGCATGTTCTTCACCGCGCCCCTCTCGTACGCGATGATGTCGTTCTTCGTGACGGCGATGCTGGGCCTGCTCTACACCCTGCTCAACACGTACAGCCTCGACGTCCTCGTCCTGCGGATCGAGGAGACGGCGCTCGGCGCGGCCTGCGGGATCATCGCGGCGGTCCTGGTGCTGCCGGTACGGACGTCCCACCGGACCGACGAGGAACTCGGCACGGTCCTCGCACGGCTGCGGGACGTCGTGTCGGCGGCGGTGTCCCAGCTGAGCGGCGGGCCCGCGGTCGACCTCGTGGACCTGGCCCGCGACTTGGACACCGCGCTCGACGACCTGCGCAGCTCCACGAAGCCGTTGACCCATCCGATCGCCCCGCTGCGGGCCCGCAGGCAGACGGCCCGCTACATCGTGGCGCTCCTGGAGACCTGCGCGTACCACGCCCGTTCGCTGGCGGCGACGGCCGAGTTGGTGCCCTCCAGCAAGAGCGTCGCGGCCGACGCGCGCCTCGCGCTCGCCGGGCGGCGGATCACGCACAACATCGACCTGATCGCGGCGCAGGTGCGCGACGAGGAGACCGACGGGGTCATCGAGTCCGGGGCCAGCATCGCCTCGATGCTGGACAGCGGCCGCCACGAAGTGCTGCGGACCGGCTCGGTGGCGTTCCGCGTGCTGCGGCACCTGCAGCGGCTCGACGAGGGCATCGTCGGCCTGGCCCGGCCCCTCGGAGTGCCGCTCGCGGCGCCCGAGGAGGGCGGCGCCGCGTCAGCCTCGCAACGCCGACACTCCGCCAATGGGTGAATAAGTTTCGGATTCCGGGCATTGCCGGATGTACTGGGCCCTGCCCTTTCTGGCAACTGACGTTCCGTACTGGAGTGACATGCGTACCCGTAATCTCCCCCTCGCCCTGAGCCTCGCCGCCGCCGCACTGGCCGGCAGCGCGGGATCGGCCGCCGCCATCGGCGACGACACCGGCACCACCTCGCTCAGCGGCAACGGCGCCGACCAGGCGTTCGGCAACAGCTCCACCCACGGGGACCTCAGCCCGCAGGCGCGTCTCGTCGACGGCTCGCTGAACAAGCTCTGCGCCGGCATTCCCGTGAAGGCGAACGTGGGCTCCCTGGTCGGGGTCGTGCCGATCGCGGTCCAGGACATCCCGGTCCTCTCGGCGCCGCAGAACCAGCAGTGCGTCGAGAACTCCACGCAGGCCAAGGGCGACGAGCCGCTGTCGCACCTCGTCAGCGACATCCCGGCCCTGTCCGGCAACGGCGTGAACAACCACTGACTCGCCCGAGTCGGCTGAGTCACCGCGCGATGCGGGCCGGGTCCCACCCGGCCCGCATCGCGTTGTCCGCAGCATCCTGGGCGCGGAATCCGGGCCGCTCCTTCCGCCTCACTCCCCGCGCAACTCCTCGACCACGTCACGCAGGACCGGCTCCGGGACGTCCGGCAGCACCATCGCGAAGGCCAGCACGAACTTGCCGAGCAGGAACGTGGTGTCCGGCGTGCTGCGCACGACCTCCTGGACGGCCGTCACGTCCTGTGCCGCGACGGCCTCCAGCAGCGCTCCCGCGTCCGGCCCCGCCCCCTCCTCCGTGAGCACGGACCGGTCGCCGAATTCGGCCCGGCGCGCCAAGTGCCGCAGCACCTGGTCCCCCGCCTCGGGCAGATACGCCTTGCGGACGCCTTCGTTGGCGATCCAGCACAGCGCCGAGATCAGATCGGTGGTCGGCTCGTCGGCCCCGAACTCCGCGACCAGGGTGTCGTACGCGAGTTGATTCCCGTGCCGGAACGCCAGCAGCAGTCGCGCCGCCCTCGCCTTGGCCTCGGCCACCTGCTCATCGGACACTCCCGCCCGAACGCCCGATTCATGCTTGTTTACGCCCATCTGGTAGATGGTAACGATCAACGCGCGGAGCTCGTCAGGACCCCACACCCCGGGGCGCGGGACTCGGCGCGCCCAGGCGCCGGACGATCGCGTCGGCGGTCTCGTCGGGTGTCAGCTCCGCGTTGTCCAACCACCACCCCGCGTCGCCCAGTTCGTCCAGCATGGCGCGCCGCAGCGGACCGCAGTCGATGCCGACGCGCTGCCGCGGCGCGCGCTCGGCGTCACGTCGGTGGCACACGTCGAGCGGCGGCGCCAGGACCACGAAGAGGACCGGCCGCGGCCGCAGCTCGGCCAGCATGAAGTCCAGCGCGGCCCGGTCGGCGACGACGGTGTCGATGACCGGGACGAACCCCTCGTCCGCGAAGTTGCCCGCGAGGGCGCAGACGTTGCGGGCGCAGAGCCGCGCCTGCCGGTCCGCCTCCGGTCCGGGGCTGCTCACGGGGCCCGCCCTGCCGCTGACGACCATGTACGAGAGGACGTCGCCGTCGATGCGGGCCGCGCGTGGGTACCGCTCGGCGACGAGCTGCGCGGCCGTCGACTTGCCGGCCGCCGGTACACCGGTGATGATCACGCAGCCCGGCGTCTCCGTCCCGGGACCCACACTCTTCACGTCGCTCTCCTTCGGCTGTCCGGCGGACATTGTCCGGAGAGTCGGACTCACGGCGCATCCGGTTTTCCCGTCACCGGCACCACGCGCGACCCGTGCGATCAGCCCGCGAACCTGAGCGTCGTCTCCCGCGAGGCGTTCCCCTGCGCGTCCACCGCACGCACCCTGGCCACGTAGCGTGCGCCCTTCTTCGTGGCGGGCAGCGGGATGTCCAGGGAGTTGGGGCGCGGCATGAAGTAGTACTCGGACAGGACCTTCGAGGAGAGCGGCTTCGTGCCGGTCGCCGTGTTCTCGACGTCGACGCGGTAGTGGTGCACCATCTGGTCGTCGCGCGCCTGCCGGACGCGCAGGGCCCGGCCGCCTCCGGTGAGGGCGAGCGGGTGGCGGGACGTGAACCGGGGCGCGGTCGTGTTGCGTCGGGCGTCGGTGTAGGTGAAGGCGTCCTTGATCTGCTGCGGGCTGTTCCCCTTGAGGCGTACGGTCCATGCCGGTCCGCTGAGCGTGCCCGCGCTGGCGTACGGGGGCTGCCAGTCGGCCGACCACTTGCCTCCGGTGTAGATGTCGTGCCGGTCGGCGGCCATGTTGACGCGCGCGATCTCCGTGCGGTCGCGGTACACCTCGACGAAGAGGGCCTGGGCGGTCGGCGCCTCGAAGCGGTCCGCGAGGCCCGTCTCCGTGATCGCCTGATAGCCGTGGTCCATCTCGACGTACGACATCGAGCCGTCGTTGACGGCGGTGAAGTCCCGCTGGTGGACGGAGCGCTCGTCGTTGATGTTCAGGTGGGAGTGGCCGGAGAAGTAGATCACCTGCGGGTGGGCGCCGAGGTCCTTGGTGAGCTGGGGGTTCGAGGCCTGCTGGCCGTCCATCGCGGTGCCGGGGGCGGGGCGGTGGCCCTGCACGAGGATGGGCGTGCGGGCGTTCGCCGGGTCCGCGGTGAGCTCGGCGAGCCGCTTCTTGAGCCAGGCACGCTGGGCGGGGTCCGACTGGTACGTCTCCGTGTTCACGGTGAACAGGTGCAGGCCCCGCACGTTCGACTCGTAGTAGCCGCCGCCCGAGTCGGGGAACCAGGCGCGGGGGTAGTGGGCGCGGATGTCGGCGAGGCTCGCGTCGTGATTGCCGTTGGAGAGCAGGACCTGGGTTTCGTCCATGCCCTTGCGCTCGAGGTTGGCCCGGAAGATCTCGGAGACGATGCGGTGGTCACCGCCGCGGCCGTCGCCGTTGTCGTTGATCATGTCGCCGTTGGAGAGGATCGCGTCGGGCTCGGGGAAGACCGACCCGATGGTGTCGAAGAAGCTCTCGTACTTCTTGTCGTTCTTCTCGTGGTCCCCGATGTGCACGTCGGACATGACGACGAGCCGCGCGAGGGGCTTCTCCCGGCTCTTGACGAGATACCCGGCCGATATCGGAACGCTCGCCCGACCGCCGCGGAACGCGACGGCGGTGACGTTGGTGTCCTTCGTGAGGCGCAGCGGACGGCCCGGCACGAAGGCGCGGTCCGCGCGCGTGGGCGTGGTGCCGTCCAGGGTGTAGCGGATCGTGGTGCCGCGTGCGGCCCGCAGCGTCAGGGAGACGGGGCGTTCGTAGCGGCCGCCGGCGCTGCTGAAGGTCGGGGGTGCAGGGGTGGCGTGTGCGGGAGCGGCCGCTGCGGGGCGGGCCGGCGCCCCGGCCGTGGGGACGGTCGCATGAGCGGCGGCCGGGAGCAGCAGCGCCAGGGACGCCGCGGTGATCACGAAGGGGGTACGTCTCACGAGGAACCGGATCCTTGCCTCTGGCCGGGCCTGTGTGTGTGCCGCCCGGCATGAACTCCCGTGACGCTAGATGTCATTGGTGAGGTAACGAGGCCAGACCAGTTGCCGTTCGGTGACTCACCAGTGAACCGCTGTCCCTGCGGCGGGTGCGATGACGTCGTCCGCCGTCAGACGGGCCGTGCCCGCTGCCAGACGTGCCCCGACAGCCCCTGCCCGGCCAGCCACTCCCCCGGCTCCGCGACGCCGTCCCGGTCGAGGAGCCCGGGACCGACGGTCGTCCGCAGCTGGTGCGCGACTCCTGACTCCCGCAGGAGACGGAGGCTGCGCAAGGCGGGAGCGGCGCTGTTCCGGACGCCGGTGACACGGTCGTACGTGTCCGGCGCCGCCTTGACGTCGAAACCCACCCAGTCGACGAGCCCGCCCTCGGTCACCTCCCGCCACTCCAGGTCGTGGATGTGCAGGTCGCCGTCCCGGTGCGCGCGGCCCACCGCCTCGGGATACACCTGGTCGAGCCAGTAGTTGGCGACGACCTTCCCGGCGGTGTCGAGGATGAGGCCGCCCAGCGAATAGCCCTGGTTCGCCGAGGTGCGCGGGGGCCGTCGGCAGGTATCGGGCTCGGGCCGCTGTGCGGCCGCTCACCGTTGCGGGGCAGCCCCGGAATCGCACCGGGTTCCCAGTTGCCTCGGCGACCGCTCGTGAGCGTCCGCCGAACCGACAGCCGGAACGCTGCATCTGGTGTCATGAGCGACATGCCGGACACAACGTCTCGGGTGCCGTTCGACCTTGAGCCAAGGACTTTGGGCCCGAAACCCTGGGGCCACGCCGTGGAGTCACGGCTAGGGGCACCGTTGCGTAGCGCCTAGAAGTTCTGGCCTACGCTGGCCCCGGGAGGCATACATGGGACGAGGAAGTACGGCCGCCACGGCCGGGCCGGAACCGGCGGCACGCCACCACGGCAACAGGCACGGCCGCAGCGAACAGGCCCGGCAGGCAGTGCTGGAGGCGGCCGACGACCTCTTGGTCGAGAAGGGCTTCACCGGCGTCACCATCGAGGGCATCGCCGCCCGTGCGGGCGTCGCCAAGCAGACCGTCTACCGCTGGTGGAAGACCAAGACCGACGTCCTCCTGGACGCCTTCCTCCAGGACGCGGCCGAGGCCCTGACCCCGCCGGACCACGGCGACCTGGCCCCGGACCTCCGCGCCCACCTGCGCCAACTGGCCCTGTTCCTCACCCGGTCCGACGCGGGCGCCGTCTTCAAGGCCCTCATCGGGCACGCCCAGCACGATCCCGCGTTCGCCGCCGCCCTGCGCTCCGGGTACCTCGACGCACAGCGCCGACGCGACCGCCTCCCGCTGGAGCGCGCGGTGGCACGCGGCCAGCTCGCCGCCGGACTCGACATGGCGGCGGAGATCGACCAACTCGTGGGACCGGTCTACCACCGTGTCCTGGTGACGGCGGAAACCGTCGACCAGGCTTTCACCGACCGCCTCGTCGAGGCGTTCCTGCACCGCTCGGACGTGGCGGACGTGACCGACTCAAGGGAGATGGGGAGCAGATGACTCTGAAGGCAGGCCAGCGAGTGGTGCTGGCGGCGGACACCCGGCTGACCGATTCGGCCGAGGTGTCGGGGGTCGTCGTCGGGTTCCTTTCCCTGGCGGCGGGCACCGGCGGGACCGTCGAGCAGGTGGTCGGCCACCTGGACGCGAGCGACGACGTGCGCGAGTACGAGCGGCTCAAGTCGCTGCTCGACACCTTCGGGTACGAGATGCCCAAGGAGAGCAGGCGACAGCTCAAGGAGAAGGTCGACTCCCTGCAGCCCGCGTGGACCGCCTTCCAGGAACGGGCGCCTCGCGTGAGCGTGCGGGTCCGCTTCGACAACGGGTTCATCCTCGACGGGGCCAACGAGGACGTCTTCGTCCCTGCCTGAGGTGGTGCACCCAAGCCCTGGCCCCGCCCTATTCGTGCGCGAGCAGCCCCCTGCGCAGGCGGGCCAGGGTCTTGGACAGCAGCCGGGACACGTGCATCTGTGAGATCCCCATGACGGCGCCGATGTCGGCCTGCGTCATCTCCTGGCCGAAGCGCAGCTCGATGATGCGGCGCTCCCGTTCGTCGAGCCGCGCGAGGAGCGGGGCCAGGGCATGGACGTTCTCGAAGACCTCGATCGCCGGGTCCGGCTCCCCCACGACGTCGGCGAGCGAGCGGTTGTTCCGGTGCGTGGTGCCTTCCTCGCTCCCGCCGTGCTGCGCGTCCAGGGACCCGGCCGCGTAACCGTTGGCGGCCACGATCACCTCCAGGACCTGCTCCTCGGTCACCGCCAGGTCGTCCGCGATTTCATGGACGGTCGGCTCGCGGCCGAGCACGGCGAACAGCCGCTCCCTGGAGCTGACGAGTTCGGCGCGGAGTTCCTTGAGCCTGCGCGGCACGTGCACGGCCCAACTGGTGTCACGGAAGTGGCGCTTGATCTCCCCGAGGATGCTGGGCACGGCGAACGACACGAACTCGAAGCCACGGTTCACGTCGAACCGGTCGATCGCCTTGATCAGGCCGACCGTCCCCACCTGGACGATGTCCTCCAGCTGACCGTTGCCGCGGTTGCGGAACCGGCCCGCCACATAGTGCACCAGGGAGAGGTTCATCTCGATCAGGGTGTTGCGTGCGTACAGGTAGTCCGGCGAGCCCTCCTCAAGGCTCTGGAGCCGGTCGAAGAAGAGCTTCGACAGCTCGCGGGCATCCTTCGGTGCGACCTGATCGGCTTCCGCTACGCGCGGCAGCCCCACGATGTCCCCTTGCACGGCGCTCTCTCCTCACCGGGTACGTGCGTTCCCGCGAGTGGTTCCGCAAAGAGGAGGCCGTATATCGGGACCTTCCGCATCCGCCCGGAGGACTTAGGCCCTGCCTTCGGCGGCTCGGAAGACCCGCGAGGGGCGGGTCAGCTCCAGGCCTGGCGTTCCCGGCCGCGCGGGTCGTCGATCCGCGCCCACTCCGCGCCGATCCGCATCGTGGCCCTGTGCTCGGTGTCGTAGGGGTCCCAGCCTGGGTCGCCCGTGGTGGCGAACCGGATCCAGGTCGCGTGCATGCGGGCCGCGAGATCCGCCGGGGGCCTGTCGGGGCCGAGCAGGGCGGCGGGCCCGTGCAGCTGCGGGAGGTGCGTGAGGTCGAAGACGAAGGGCAGCTCGACCGCGTGCGTGGCGCCGAGTTCGCCGTCCAGGGCCTGCGAGCGCCAGGCGAACTCGTAGGCGAAGGTCCCGGACCCGGGGTGGGCGGAGTGCGCGGCGGCCAGGGCGCGGGTGCCCGCGCCGAACAACGCATCACTCATGATGGCGGCGCGCAGTTCGCCGTACGACGCCTCGGGGCGTGTCCTGCGGTACGTCTCGACGAGCCGTGCCGGGTTCGGGTGCGAGCGCGCCGCCGTGTCGTCCAGGTCCTCGGCGGTCGAGGTGGCGTACTTGCCCACGGGGACCAGGTACAGGCGGCCCTCTTCGGTGTTGGTGCCGATGAGCAGGTCGACGTCGGCGCCGTGTCCTGCGGCGACGGCTTCGGCGGGCTGGGTGTCCAGGACCAGGCTGAAGGGGCTGAGGCCGATCAGCGGGTCGTGGTGGGCGGCGGTTCGCAGGTCGATGCCCGTGAGCTCGGCGGCTGCCGCCACCAGGCGTGCGTCGGAGATGTCCGCGAAGGCGTCCGCGTGCGGTCTGACGCCCAGGGCCTCGGCGGCCGCGGCGGTGACGCGGGCGGCCTGCTCGGCGGTGAACGCGCCCAGGCCGCTGCCGCTCTGCACGATCGCCCTGCGGAACAGTCCGGCGGCCTCGGGGGCGGCGAGGACGCCTCCGACGATGGTGGCCCCGGCCGACTGCCCGAAGAGCGTGACGTTGTCCGGGTCACCGCCGAATCCTGCGATGTTCTCCCGGACCCAGCGCAGCGCGCATACGACGTCGAGCAGACCGCGGTTGGCGGGCGCCCCCGGCAGATCGAGGAAACCGGCGATGCCGAGCCGGTAGTTGAGCGTGACGAGGACGACGCCGTCGCGGGCGAACGCGGACCCGTCGTACAGCGCGGACCGTGTCGAACCGGCGACGAACCCGCCGCCGTGCACGAACACCATGACCGGCAGGTCGCCCCGCGCGACGGCAGGCGTCCGGACGCTGACGGTGAGGTAGTCCTCGCCTGGGCTCCAGCCGGTGCCGAAGTAAGGAGCCATGTCGATGCCGCCGAGCCTGCGCTCGGACTGCGGCGCGTTGGGTCCGGGGGCCGTGGCGTCCCGTACGCCGTGCCAGGGCTCGTGCGGCCGGGGCGGGGCGAACCGGTCGGCTCCGCGCGGCGGGGCGGCGTACGGGATGTCGAGGAAGGCGGCGGTGCCGTCGTCCTGGCGCAGGCCGCGGACGGCTCCCTGCTCGGTGGCCACGACGGGTGCGGGGCGGTGGTTCATTTCTCGTGCCTTTCCGCGGTGTTCAGCGCTGGTCGGTGTACGGGGAGAAGGGCGCCCAGCCCTTGATGGCGAACGCGCTTCCGTTCCGTACGACTTCGGTGGCGCCGTGGCCGCCCAGGTGGGCCGGGATCACGAGGGCGTTGTCGTCGGCGGCCCGGCCCAGCACCCTGCGGCGGGTGGCGCGGGCCTCGGCGGGGTTCTCGCAGAAGCAGCTGTTGGCGTCCGGCTCCAGGATCTGCACCGGGCTGTGCAGCAGGTCGCCGACGAACACCGCACGGTCCGTGCCGGAGGCGAGGGTCAGCACCGAGGAGCCGGGGGTGTGTCCGGGAGCCGGGTCCAGGCGCAGGTTCGCGTCGATCCGGTGGCTGTCCGCCCACAATCGGGCCAGACCGGCCCGGTGGACGGGGGCCACGCTGTCCTCGAAGACGTTCTGGTTGCCGCGGCCGAGGCGCGGCCGATGGCCGTTGTCGGGGTTCCAGAAGTCGAAGTCGTCCTTGGGCATCAGGTAAGTGGCGTTGGGGAAGGTGGGGATCCACTCCCGTCCGTCCAGGCGGGTGTTCCAGCCGACGTGGTCGACGTGGAGATGCGTGTTGATCACGATGTCGACGTCCTCGGGCCGGACGCCGGCCCGGGCGAGATTCGCCAGGAAATCCGTGTCGAGGTGGCTCCAGACCGGGGCGTAGGGGCGTTCCTTGTGGTTGCCCACGCCGGTGTCGACGAGGATCGTTCTGCCCTCGCTGCGCAGCAGCCAGGTCTGGATCGCGGAGTTCACGATGTTGGTCCCGGAATTCAGGAAGTGCGGGTCCAGCCATGCGTCCCCGGCTTCCCAGACGTCCTTCGAGCTGTCCGGGAAGAAGGTTTCGGGGGTCATGTCGACGGATCCGAAGTACTCCCAGATCCGGGTGACGGAAACATCGCCGAGGGTGATCTGTGCCAGGGCCTCGGCGGGATCGTTTCCGGTGGTGGCAGTGGTCAAGGCGGTCTCCTGAGTGAGCGCGGGTCACCGGTTTCGGTGCCGTCGACTTCAGCGGGGACGCGGGCGCGGAACCAGACCCGGCCTTGCCTATCCACAGTTGGGTCAGGCTCGGTTCCGCGGGGCGGCCCATACTCGGAGCCATGGACGGAAAGACGCAGCTAGGAGACTTCCTGCAGACGCGGCGCTCCCAGCTGCGCCCGGCGGACATCGGGGTACCCACCTACGGGGAGCGTCGGCGTGTGCCGGGGCTCCGGCGCGAGGAGCTGGCGCTGCTGGCGGGAGTGAGCACCTCCTACTACACGCGGCTGGAACAGGGACGGTCGCCGAGCGCGTCGCCCGAGGTCCTGGACGCGATCGCCGGGGCGCTGCGGCTGGACGAGTCCGAGCGGCGGTACCTGCACGACGTGGCCAAGGTGGACAGGCGGCGCACCCGGGGCCGGCGTCCGGCGCCGGAACGGGTGCCGGACGCGACACGGCAGTTCCTGGACGTGCTCGGCGACGTTCCCGCGATCGTGCTCAGTCGGCGCACCGACGTGCTGGCGTGGAACCGGACGGGCCACGCGCTGTTCGCCGGGCATCTGGACTTCGGCGCCCCCGACCTTCCGGCGCGGCGTCCCAACATGGCCCGGCTGGTGTTCCTCGACGACCACGTCCGTGACCTGTACGCGGACTGGCCGGGCAAGGCCAGGGCCGTGGTCGGCAATCTGCGGGTGGTGGCGGCCCAGTACCCGGAGGACGCGGCACTGCATGCGCTCCTGGGTGAGCTGTCCGCGAAGAGCACCAAGTTCGCCTCGATGTGGGCCGACCACCGGGTCAAGGCCTGTACCGGCGCCGACTACGAGATGCGCCATCCACTGGTCGGGCCGCTGACCGTCGTCCAGCAGAGCATGAGCAGCGGGCGAGGCCCGGCCGTCGTGGTCGCCACCACGGAGGCGGGCTCACCCTCGCGGGCCGCCCTCGCCCTGCTCGCCCAGGCCACCGGTGAGGGTGCCGCGCGGGCCGACCTGTCCCGCGACGCGGCGCGGCCACGGCCCCGTGCCGAGCCCGCACCCAATTCGGTTGCTCCGGACCGGCGCCGCTGACAAGGTCACGGCCATGCGCACCTTCACTGCCCCCGACGGGACCGAGCTCGCCTATCACCTCATCGGGGACGGAGGAGGGGGCGACTCGAGCGCCCCCGGTGTGCCTCCGGTCGTGTGTCTGCCCGGTGGCCCGATGCAGGACTCCGCCTACCTCGGTGACCTGGGAGGGCTCGCCGCGCGGCGGCCGCTGCTCAAGCTGGATCTCCGGGGCACCGGCCGCTCGGCGGTGCCGGAGGACCGCTCCTCGTACCGCTGCGACCGTCTCGTGGACGACGTGGAGGCCCTGCGCGTGCACCTGGGCCTCGAGGTGCTCGATCTGCTCGCGCACTCCGGCGGCACCAATCTCGCGGTCCTCTACGCGACCCGGCACCCGGAGCGCGTCGGCAGGCTGGCACTGATCACGCCGAGCGTCATGGCCGTCGGCATCGCGATCGACGGGTCCGTCCGGCGGGAGACGGCGCTGCTGCGCCGGAACGAGCCGTGGTTCCCCACGGCCTTCGCCGCCCTGGAGGCCATCGTGGGCGGCCGGGCGACGGCCGAGTCCTTCCAGGCCATCGCGCCCTTCGCGTACGGCCGCTGGGACGAGGCGGCACGGGCCCATCAGGCTGCCGAGGACGGGCAGCGCAACGACGAGGCGGCCGCCGCCTACGGCGCCGAGGGTGCCTATGCCCCGGAGGCCACGCGCACGGCACTCGCGAAGCTCGGGGCGCCGGTCCTGGTGCTCGCCGGGCAGGCCGACCTGAACTCTCCGCCGCCCGCGATGACCGAGCTGGCCGCGCTGTTCCCGGACGTCGAGCTCGTGGTGCAGCCCGGCGCCGCGCACTTCCCCTGGCTGGACGACCCGGCCGCGTTCACGGCGGCCACCGGGGCGTTCCTCACCTGACGGGCCGGGCCCCGGCGCCGCGGGAAGGCATCCCCGCGGCGCCGCGCACGCGTCACCAGATGCGTACGCGCTCCGACCGGTCGAGCCACAGCCCGTCGCCCTCCACGGTGGCGAACGCCTCGTGGAACTCGTCGAGGTTGCGGACGATGTTGGCGCGGAACTCCGGCGGCGAGTGCGGGTCGATCGTCAGGTACTGCTGCTCCTGCTCCTTGCGGCGCTTGGTCCGCCAGCAGTACGCCCAGTTCATGAAGAGCCGCTGCGAGCCGGTCGTGCCGTCGTTCTCGGGCATCGGCGCCCCGTCGAGGGCGATGAGGTAGGCGGTGTGGCCGATGGTCAGGCCGCCCAGGTCGCCGATGTTCTCGCCGACGGTGAGCGAGCCGTTGACGAACTCGCCGGGCAGGTTGCGGGGCGAGAAGGCGTCGTACTGCTTGACGAGCGCCTTCGACTTGCCCTCGAACGCCGTCTTGTCGGCGGCGGTCCACCAGTCGTTCAGGTTGCCCGCGCCGTCGTACTGCGCGCCCTGGTCGTCGAAGCCGTGGCCGATCTCGTGGCCGATGACCGCGCCGATGCCGCCGTAGTTCTCCGCCGGGTCGGCGTCGGGCGAGAAGAACGGCTTCTGCAGGATGCCCGCGGGGAAGCAGATCTCATTGGTGCCCGGGTTGTAGTACGCGTTGACCGTCTGCGGCAGCATGAACCACTCGTCGCGGTCGACCGGCGCGCCGATCTTGGCGAGCTCCCTGGCGGACTCGAACGCGGACGCCGCCTGGGCGTTGCCGAGCAGGTCGTCGGCCGAGACCTGGAGCGCGGAGTAGTCGCGGAAGGTGTCGGGGTAGCCGATCTTGGGACGGAAGGTGGCGAGCTTCTCGTACGCCCGTTCCTTCGTCTCGTCGGTCATCCAGTCGAGGCGGGCGATCGACTGTCGGTAGGCCTCGAGGAGGTTGGCGACGAGGTCGTCCATCTTCGCCTTGGACGCCGGCGGGAAGTGCCGCGCGACGTACTGCTTGCCGACGGCCTCGCCGATGGAGCCCTCGACGAACGCGACCGCGCGCTTCCAGCGGGCTCGCAGCTCCGGGGTGCCGTTGAGGGTGCGGCCGTAGAACTCGAAGTTGTTCTGCACGAACGCGTCCGGCAGGTACGGCGCGCAGGAGCGCAGCACGCGCGTCAGCGCCCAGTCGCGCCACTGCTCGATCGGCACCTCGGCGAGGACCGTGGAGAGGTGGGTGAGGTAGGACGGCTGGCGGACGCAGGTCTCCGCGATGGTGGCGTCCGAGCCGCCGAGCGCGGCGGCGTAGCCACGCCAGTCGAACTCGGGTGCCAGTGCGGTGAGTTCGTCCAGGGTGGTGAGGTTGTAGGTCTTCAGCACGTCGCGGGTCTCGGCCCGCTCCCAGTGCCCCTCGGCGAGCTTCGTCTCCAGCGCGAGGACGGTCCGCGCGGCGGCGGCCGGGTCCGCGTGCCTGCCGAGGGTGAGGAGCTCGGTGAGGTAGGCGACGTACTTCTCGCGGATCTCGGCGAACTTCTCCTCGCGGTAGTACGACTCGTCGGGCAGGCCGAGACCGCCCTGGAGGATGTTGAAGAGGTAGCGGTCCGAGTCGCGGTCGTCGGAGTCGACGTACGCGCCGAAGAGGCCGGAGCCGCCGATCCGCTCGAAGCGGCCGATGAAGGCCGCGAGCTCCCGGGTGTCCCGCAGGCCCGCGACCTCGTCGATCAGGGGCTGGGCGGGGGCCAGGCCACGGGCGGCGATGGTCTCCTCGTCCATGAAGGAGGCGTACAGCGCGGCGATCTTCCGGGCATCCTCGGAGACGGCACCCGGGTCGGCCGACACCTCCGCGGCGAGCTCCTGGATGATCGTCTTGACCTGTTGTTCCGCGGTGTCGGCCAGCTGCACGAAGGGACCCCAGCTGGAGCGGTCATCGGGGATCTTCTCGGTGTCCAGCCAGACTCCGTTGACGTGGCCGAAGAGGTCGTCCTGCGGGCGGATCTCGGGGTTCATGCCCGGGCGGGCGTCATCCAGAATGCTCATCCAGGCAGCCTATGCGAGGGGTCGGTCCGGCACGACGGACTGCGGGGGCCGTTCGGCGAGGAGCGAACAACGGAGTGCTCCCGGGCGGCCGACCGGCACGCCAACTCGCGCACAAAACATCTCAATAGGAGCGATAAAGTATCGCGTCAACCTTCGTATGCCTGTGACACCCAGGAGCACATCTGTGACCGTAGCCATCGTCCCGTCCCAGGAAGACGCCGCGTCCCAGGAGACCGCCTCCCCCGAGGGTACTTCTCACGAGGGCACGCCCCCCGGGGCCGGGGCCGCCCCGACCGCCGACGCGGCCGCGCTGGTGGCCGAGGACGCCCGCGACTTCGGGGCGTACGCGCGCACCGGCGGCTGGGCCTTCGGCCTCAAGGTCGCCCGCAGCGTGCGGCCCGGCGGGCAGAGTGCCGGCGAGACGCCGAAGATCTCCGCCAAGGAGTTCGCCGAGCTGGCCGGCTGTTCGGCCGACCGCGTCATGCGCTACTACAAGGCCTGGGACAAGGCGGCCGACGACGGGATGGTGCCCCACTTCGAGGCCCTCTCCCCCGGCATGGACGTCGAACTCCCCGACGCCGACATCTGGTTGTCGTACTACTCCGCCCGCTCCAGCGCCCTCAGCCAACGGGGTGAGGCGATCTCCGAGGCGGCCGAGGCCGAGGGCATCCGCCCCACCAAGGCCCTGGAGGTCGCGGAGAACCCCACCGCGCTGCGTGCCGCGATCCTGGCCGACCCCGGCACCGCGGAGGCGGCGCGCAAGGCCCTGATGGACCGCCTCGACGAGGACCCGGCGCTGCGCACCGAGCTGGTCCGCGACATCGTCCGCACCGACGACCTCAAGAAGGCCGTGGCGGCCGAGGCCAAGGCGGGCGACCGCGTCGAGTACGTCCGCCAGATCGTGGAGAAGGGCCAGGTCAAGACGCCCGCAGGGCAGATGATCGACGCGTCCGCCGAACTGCGCGAGGAGGCCGAGCGCCATCTGTCGCTGATCGACGAGCTGGACGACGGCGAGGAGTCCGGCGAGTGGGCGCGCGAGGCGTACGACACGGTGCGCGACCTGGTGGCGCAGACCGTCCAGAGCGACCCCGAACTGCGGGTCCAGGAGCGGCGCGCGAAGTTCTACAGCAGCCTGCAGAAGGCCACGAAGGTCTTCGAGGAGCTGACGTTCGACGATGTCGATACCGCCGAGGACATCCGCGACATCTACGAGGACGACATGGTGAAGCGCCTCGAAGACCTCCAGCAGGCCATCGGCGCGTGCATCACGGCGCTCCAGTCGGCGACCGTACGTCCCGAGGCTGATCACGACCCCCGGTCGTAGCACTCGAGTCGTACGCGATGACCCGTACCGGGAGGGATTCGCCGACCCGGGCCCGGCTCGTAGCTTCTTGATCACGTCAGATTGCCGACCGATCGAGAGGCCTCGGAACCATGTACGTCAAGGCATTCGCCCCGGAGTACCAGGGCGAGCTGGGCTCGGAACTGAGCGTGAACTCCTCGTACGAGGACGTGCGCGCGTCCGCCGGCCGTGCGCTCTCCCGGGCGGACGGCGCGGCCGAGCGCGCACGGGCCGCGCTGGCGCTCGCGGAGGCGAGCAGGCGGCTCGGCCGGGTCGACGACGCGGGCGCCGCCTGGCGGCAGAGCTACCGCAGCGCCCGCACCGCGCGGGACGAGGGCGCCATGGCCTGGGCGCTGTGGAGCGGCGGCACCCTCGCGAGGCAGTGCGGGGCGCTGCCGCTCGCCCGGCGGCTGCTCAGGCACTCCGTCGAGCTGGCCGCGGGCAGCGGTGACCTCCTCGCGCACGGGTACGCGCTCGCGGGCCTCGCCGAGACCGGGCGCATCCAGGGGGACTACGCGGCCGTCGCCGCGCTCCACGAGGAGCTGCTGGAGCAGGGGCGGGCGCGCGGCGAGGCGCGGCACATGGTGTGGGCGATGACCGGGATAGCGCAGATGCACCGCAACAGCGGCGAGCACGCCAAGGCCCTGGAGCTGTTCGAGGAGTCGGTCCGGATCGCCACCGAGGCGGACGACGCGCGCGGGCGCGCCTGGTCGCTGCGGGGCGTGGCCGACGTGGTGTCCCTGCGGGGCGATCCGGACCGGGCCCTCGACCTGCTCTCCGAGGCCGAGGAGGTGTGCCGGGCCATGGACCTGGCGAGTGCGCTCGCCTACAACCACAAGATGCGCGGGAACGTGCTGTACCGCGCCGGGCGTTACGAGGCGGCGCGGGACACGTACGCGATCGCCCTCGACGAGTTCACCGCGATGCACGAGCCGCGCGGCACCGCGCTCTCCCGGCTCGGCCTGGCCAAGTGCCGGGCGCGGCTCGGGTGCGCCCGGGAGGCGACGCTCGCCGAACTGGACGTGCTGGAGGCGGACTTCGACCGTATGGGCCTGCGGCACGCGCGCGACATGGTCGTGGCCTTCCGCGCCGAGTCGGCGCCCGCCGTCAGCGCGTGAGCGTGATGCGGACCCCGACCGTGCCCTTGAGGCCGCGGCGGAGCCGGCTGCCGAACAGCGTGAGGAAACCGGCCACCCCGTACTTGTGCAGGATCAGGGTGCGGTAGCGGGCGGTGACGTCGGGCGGGCAGATCTCGGCGGTGGCGGGCACCTGCTCGCCGGTCGGCCTGCCCCGTCGGTCGCACGGGCCGACCATGACGTCCGCGCGCCTGCGGATCCGCTTCACCTTCCAGGACTCGCCGGGCGTCCAGATGCCGAGGGCGCCGTCGTCCTCGACGACCCATACGGGGGTCGGCACCAGGGTGCCGTCCTTCCGATAGCTGCTGACGAGCAGGTACTTTCCGGAGCTGAGCCGCGTCAGCAGGGTGTCGACCATGCCGAGAGTCTAGGGCGCCCCGTACGCCCGGCCCGTAACTCCTTATATTGGTTACATGGAACAGTCCCCGCCACCCCTGCCCGCCGGGACGTCCGGCATCGTGCTGCGCTCCTACAGCGGATCCACCTTCCGCTTCGACCCCGGCGCGCTCTGTCTGGAACTGCTCCCCACCGGCGGCCCCGGCGAGTTCCGGCGGTACGAGGTACTGCACGCGCCCGGCGATCTGACCGACTGGGCCGAGCGGTCACGGCTCACGCCCACCCCGCTCCTGGAGGTGTCCGACGCCGAGGTGGCGGACGCCCGGCGGCTGCGCGACGCGCTGTTCCGCGTGACGACCGCGCGGGCCCGCGACGAGCCCGCCGACCCGGCCGACGTCACCACCGTCAACGCGGCGGCCGCCCACGCCCCGCTGGTCCCCGCCGTCGGCCCGGACGGCGCGCGCGTCTGGGCCGGGACCGCGGACGGCACCCGGCTGCTGGCCACCGTGGCGCGCGACGCGGTGGACCTGCTGACCGGACCGTTCGCGCACCGCATCCGTACGTGCTCGGCCGAGGACTGCGCCCTGATCTACGTCGACACCTCGCGCCCCGGCCGCCGCCGCTGGTGCTCGATGGAGCACTGCGGCAACCGCCACAAGGTACGGACACTGCGTGCGCGCCGCTCCGAGGAGGGCTGAGGGACATCCGGATGGCATGGATCCGCAGACCGGGGTACGCATGAAGGACCGAGTGCACCTCCGACCGGAATCGGGTGATCCCTGTGCCCAGGGCGCAGATCAAGGACGAGAAGACCTACCAGGCGCTGCGCCGCGAGGGCGCGAGCAAGGAGAAGGCGGCGCGCATCGCCAATGACTCCGGCGGTTCCCGCCGGGCCACCGGCCGCAAGGGCGGCAGGGCCGGGACGTACGAGGACCGCTCCAAGGAGGATCTGTACCGCGAGGCCAAGAAGGTCGGCATCGACGGCCGCTCCAAGATGAACAAGTCCCAGCTGATCGACGCGCTGCGCCACCACTGACCGTTCAGCGGGTCCGCAGGGCCGCCGCTCGTTCCTTGAGGTGGTGGAGCACGTCCTGCCGCTCCGTCTCCTCGATGGCCCGGAAGCCGGAGGCCAGTCGGCGCGTGTCGACGAGGGTCGCCACGTCGAGCCCCGCGGCCGCCCCGCCCGGTCCGCTGCGCCCGCCCGTGACGACGTCGTGGCGCTCCAGTCCGGCCGGGTCCGTGGGCCGCCGGGGGCCACTCATCCAGGCCGCTCCTCCCCGCGCGCAGTGGTGCCGAACAGCTCACCCATCCGGCGGGCCAGGTCCCCCATCTGGTGCCCGAGCAGTCCCTGGCCGAGCCCTTCCTCGGCGAGGACGCCGAGACGCGTCTCCACACCGGCCCGCACCACGAAGAGGTGCCCGCGCCCGACCTCGATCATCGCGAGCCTCAACTGACCGCTGTACTTGGGGAATTGTGCGGCGACGGGCTGGGCGAGCGCCTCCAGTCCCGCGACGACGTCGGCGAACCGGTCCACGTCCTGTCACGGAGCGCTCAGCTCACGTCGGTCTCGTGCTGTGTCATCGCTGGTCGCTCCGGCGGTACGACGGAGGGGCCGGGGCCGCCGTGGCGGGTGCCGGCGCACCGGACGCATCGGCGCGTGGTCCGCTCCGGCGCCGCTTCGGCAGACCACCGGCCGTGGTCTCGGGCTCGGGCTCGGCGGCGGTCGGCGCGGGGGCCGGAGTCGCCGCGCCGGCCGTCGCGGACGGTCGCGGTGCCGTCCGCCTCCCGGCGGGGGCGGCCGGGGCCGGGGGCCGCGCGGGCTTCACGCCCGTGGGGAGCCGACTGAAGTACTTGTGCGGGACGACAACGACGACGGACGTGCCGAGCCAGGGCGATTCCGCGAAGGTGACCCGGATGCCGTACTTCCGGCCGAGCATTCCCACGACGCGCAGGCCGAGGTGCGCGTGCTCCGCGAGGCCGCCGAGGCCGGGACCCGCGGCGGCGCCTTCGAGGGATCCGATCGCCTGCTGCTTCTTCTCGTCGCTCAGGCCCTTGCCCGCGTCCTGGATCTCGATGCCCACGCCGTTGGGCACCTCCTTGCCCGACACGATCACGGGCTCGGTGGGCGGCGAGTAGCGGGCCGCGTTGTCCAGGAGGTGGGCGAAGATCAGCGTGAGGTGGTCCACCAGGCCGCCGTCGACGCCGAGTTCGGGCAGTCGGCGCACCTGTACGCGGTCGAAGTCCTTGATGCGGCCGATGCCGCCGCGGACCACGCCGAGCAGGCGCTGCGGCTCCTGCCACTGGCGGCCGGGCCGGTCGGTTCCGCCGAGGACGCCGATGCTGGCGGCGAGACAGTCGGCGGGGCCGATCGCCTGGCCGAGCTCCATCAGCCCCCGGGCGACGGCGGGCGAGCGGCCGTGCTCGCCCTGCATCTCGTGGAGACGGCCGCGGATCTTGCCGGTGAGGACGTGCAGCCTGCTGCCGATGCCGATGACGGCCTGTTCGGCGGAGGTGGTGCGGTTGAACTCCTCCTCGACGGCGATGAGGCCCGAGCGCAGGACCTTGCGCAGTTCGAGCCGGAACTCGGGAGACACGCCGGTCTCCTGCGCCAGTTGCGGGAGCACGTCGTCGACGGCCTCGCCGGAGCGCAGGCCCTTCAGCGCCTTGGGGAGGAAGTCGTCACCCAGGCGGGCGAGCAGTTCGTGCTGTCGGTCGACGCGCCACTCCCAGGCCTTGGCCTCGTCGATCAGGCGGGCCTCCAGGGCCGCGCGATCGGTCGCGTACTGGTGCTCCAGGGAGGCCACGTGGTGCTGCCACTGTCGCGAGTGGCTGAGCTGATCCGTCCGGTTCTGTTCGGCGGTGCGGCGCAACTCCTGTCTCGCGCGCAGCAGGAGCCGTACACACCAGGCCGCGGCCGCGGTGGCGCCAAGTCCCGCCAGGACGAGGGGTATTCGGGCCCCTTCGGGACCGGTCACCGCGGCGGTCAGCGTGCCCACGCCCAAGCCGAACGGCAACAGCCACCAGGCGCGCCAGACCCCGGATTCCTGGGCTGCCGCCGGTGATGGAGTGGCAAGTTGCATCTGCATCCTCAGACCAACGCGATCAAACGGGAGACAACCACAGACAAAAGGCCGCACGAGGCGGCATCGCGACACCGGCGACTGAGTGGATCACGTCAACACGGCGTGCCACGGGGGAGCTTATAGGGTTCGAGGGAATGTGGATCAACTACTTCCGAGATCGTCGCCGACCTCCCACGCCCTCGGGTCCGGCGTCGACAGGACGCCGCCGGAAAGGTCACCCATGAGCCGTCGGGACGCCGGAGAGGGCGGACTGCGCCCGGTCGACCTGGCGCGTGCGGCCGGTGTCTCGCCGCAGCAGATCCGCAACTACGCCGACGCGGGCATCCTGCCGCCCGCCCCGCGCTCCCCCGCCGGATACCGCAGGTTCGACGCCGGGCACCGGCAGGCCCTGCTCACCTACCGGGCCCTGGTCCGCGGCCACGGTTCGGGCACGGCCCGAGCGGTCATGCGGGCGGTCCACGCGGGAGAGGTGCCGCGGGCGCTGGCGCTCATCGACGCCGGGCACGCCCTCCTGCACGACCAGCGGGGCGCCCTGCGGACGACGGGCGAGGCCCTGGCGGCCGTCGCGGAGGACGGGCCGACCGCGCCCGCCCTGCCGCGCTCGCGGCTGCGCATCGGGGAAGTTGCGGCCCATCTGGGCGTGCGCGCCTCGGCCCTGCGGGTCTGGGAGGCCGCCGGGCTCCTGACCCCGTCCCGCGACCCGGGCACGCACTACCGCTCCTACCTCCCCGCCGACGTCCGCGACGCGCGCATCGTCCACATGCTGCGGCAGAGCCACTACCTCCTGCCGCAGATCCGCCCCGTCCTGGACGACCTGCGGCGCAGCGGCGGTGTCGGCGCGCTCCGCACGGCCCTGGCGCAGCGCGAGGCCGCGCTGGACCTGCGGGCATGGGCCATGCTGGAGGGAGCGGCCCATCTGTACCGCTACCTCTCGGACAGGTCCCCGGCCCCGGAGAGCGCGTCTTCGGAGCCCGCCTCGCGGGGACCGTACAGCGCGGACGGAGCACCCGAGGCCAGCGCCCAGTAGCGGTCGCCGTACGACCAGTGCCACCACTCCGTGGGGTAGTTGACCAGGCCCGCTCCCGTCAGTGCGGTACCGAGGACCGTGCGGTGGGCGCGCGCCTCGGCGCTGATGTTCGCCGCTTCGGTGTAGCAGGCGCCCGCGCTCTCCTCGGGGTCGGCGTTCATCCGGGTGCCCAGGTCGAGCTCGCGTCCTTCGGCGTCGGCCAGGGTGAGGTCGACGGCCGCGCCCGCGCTGTGCGGGGCGATGTCGGGCGGTGAGACGTAGCGGCTGGCCGCCGCGTGGATCTCGGCGGCGGGCAGGTGCGGGTGCAGGGCGCGCAGTTGGTCCGCGTACTCCTCGAAGTAGTGGCGCTGCAGCGACGGCGGCCGGTAGCCCTCGACGAACAGGAGCCGCAGCCCCGTCGGGAGCAGCTCCTCTGCGTGCAGGAGGCGCCGCAGGACGCCCTCGCGCAGCAGCGCGAACGCGGCCTCGGGCCCCTCCTGCTGCCGCACGTCGACCAGCAGTCCCCTGCTGCCGCTGCCGCCCCGCGCCGTCCGTACGTCGACGAGCCGCTCCCCGCACTCGCGCACGGGGACGGCGGCGACCCGTGGGTCCGCCATCAGGACGATCCCGCCGGACGGGCCCTCGACGGCCGACCGAACCGTCATGCCGGGCTCCACGGGGATACCTCGACCACCGCGTCCACGGGCAACGGTCCATAGATGTGGGGGAACTCCACCCCGCCGGGCCGCGGGGCCTCGAAGCGCACCGGCGCGGTGAGACGTGCACTGTCGATGGTGAGGACCACCAGCTCGTCGGGGCCTTCGTAGTTCCCGTAGACGAACGCGGCCACGCCCGACAGCTGCTCGGGCAGCGAGCAGTGGATGAAACCCTCTTCGCCCAGCGTCTTGCCGCGGGTGGACATCTCGTACGTCCCGGCTTCCCTTGCGGCGTCCCACAAGGCGCGCTCGGTGATGTGCAGCAGTCGTGTCATGGATCA
Organism: Streptomyces atriruber; assembly: GCF_001418325.1. Classification (GTDB taxonomy): domain Bacteria; phylum Actinomycetota; class Actinomycetes; order Streptomycetales; family Streptomycetaceae; genus Streptomyces; species Streptomyces atriruber. The sequence goes on from NZ_LIPN01000023.1 coordinate 53,325, forward strand.
ACGATACGCGGACGAAGATCCATGTAGGCTCCACGGGCCGTTCCGGCCGGTGAGAGGAGCAAGCCCATGCGATCCATGAGCGACAGCGAGTGGCGGTCCTTCGTGCTGGAGGGGACACGGACGGGGAAGCTGGCGACGAACCGGGCCGACGGGCGGCCGCACGTCACCCCGGTGTGGTTCCTCCTCGACGGGGACGAGCTCCTCATCACCACCTGGCACGAGTCCCTCAAGTACCAGGCGCTGCGCCGCGAGCCGCGCTTCTCGCTCTGCGTGGACGACCAGCAACCGCCCTTCTCGTACGTCATGTTGGAGTGCACGGCGGACTTCACCGACGATCCGGCCGCCCTGCGCGACTGGGCGACGCGGATCGGCTCCCGCTACATGGGCGAGGAACAGGCGGAGGCGTACGGACGGCGGAACTCCGTGCCGGGCGAGTATCTGGTGCGGGCCCGCATCGACCGGGTCATCGCCTTCGGGGGCATCGCCGACTGACGGGACCGCCGCCACGCCTCGCCGTCAGAGCCTGTGTCATGGCCCCGGCCGGATCAGTGGGCGTCGTCTGGTGCGTGCGATCGCAAGGCGCCGGAGCGTCCTGGGTGGGGGTCCCCCCGGGGCCCTTCAGGCCTGGGGGAGGAGCTACCAGGGCGTTCCGGCAACGCGGCGAGCGTGCGTGCCAGGCGGCGGCCACCCGGCCGGGGTCATGACACAGGCTCTCAAGGGCGCACGGACTCCAGCGCTTCGGCGACGGCGGTGTGGAAGCGGGCGTGTTCCCTTGCGCTGGGCGGCAGTTCGGGGTTCCAGGAGAGCGTGGGGACACGTCGCCCGAGGGCGTCCCCGAGGGGCGAGGCGTTGCCTCGTACGTCGGTGAGGACGAGGTCGGGCTCCAGCGCTGCCGCGTCGGCCCAGGTCGTCGTGGACCAGTTCGCGCCCTGCCCCGGCTCGGGGTCCACCAGGCCGACGCCGAATCCGGCGAGCGCGGCGAGATCCGGCCAGGCGTACGGCCTCGCCAGATGGACGGAGTCGGGGCCCGCCGGGGAGAGGGCGAGCACGCGCGAGCGCACGGGCCCCGCGGCGGAGGCGGTCAACCTGCGCTCTGCGGCGGCCAGTTCGGCGGCAGCTTCGGCGTCCGGGGCGGCACCCAGGCTGTGGGCCAGGGCGGTGAGGCGTTCCCTGATCCCGGTGAGGCTGCGGCCGCCGCCGACGTCGAGCACGACCAGCGGGACGTGCTCCTCCAGGTGCTTGGCGGCCTCCGGATCGATGCCGTAGACCTGACCGCCGCCGTAGGTGAGCGCCACGACGAGGTCGGGCCCGGCGGCGAGGAGGGCGTCGAGGTCGAGTGCGGGGCCCGCGCCGTAGTAGGGCAGGTCCGCGAGGGGGAGGCTGCCCGTCTTGGCCGGGTCGGGCAGCGCCGGGTCGTCGTGCGCGGAGCCGAAGACACCGGCGGGTCGTATGCCGTGGTCGTGCAGCGCCGCGCCGGTCGGCACGTAGGCGATCAGCCGGGACGGCCGGTGCGCGGCCCTCACCAGGTGGTCCCTGTCGTCGGTGAACTCCCACTCTCCGGCCGTGTGTTGTGCCATGATCTCCGACTCCTCCTGCCGTGCCGCGCCACGGCCTGCCCCGCCGTGGCCGTCCCGGTGCTACCTGCCCGGACGCACCCCGGAGTACACGGGCTCGGCTGCCGTCCGCCGTGGTCCGGGCCGGTCGTCCACGCCGGACGGGACCCGGTACTCCGCCGGTCGGCCTAGTCCTGGAGCAGGTACCGATCCCGGTCGAGCGACAGATGCGGGGGCGGGGTCCGCCTTCGTAGCTTCGTCGGTGTCAGGAACGAACACCGGGCCGGGGAGGCAGCCATGAACGACACCCAGCAGACCGTCCGACCAGCCGTCAGGGACGAGCCGGACGGGACACCAGAGCCCCTGAAGGTCGCCGTCATCATCGCGAGCACCCGGGAGGGCCGCTTCGCGCCCACCATCGCCGACTGGTTCACCGGGCAGACCGCGCAGCGCCACGATCTGGCCGTCGACGTGATCGACCTGGCCGAGGCGCGTCTGCCGGACCAGCTGGCCGAGCGGCCGGGCCCCGAGGTCGCCGAGGTCGGCGCGCGCATCGACGCGGCCGACGCGTTCGTCGTCATCACGCCCGAGTACAACCACAGCTTCCCCGCGTCGCTGAAGACCGCGATCGACTGGCACTACGAGGAGTGGCGTGCCAAACCGGTGGGCTTCGTCAGTTACGGCGGCCTGTCGGGCGGCCTGCGGGCCGTGGAGCACCTGCGGCAGGTCTTCGCGGAGCTGCACGCGGTGACCGTCCGCGACACCGTGAGCTTCCACGGCGTCTGGAGCTGCTTCGACGCGTCCGGCGAGCCGATCGATCCGACCGTGCCGGAGACCGCCGCCAAGGCGATGCTCGACCAGCTCACCTGGTGGGGCCGCACGCTGCGCGACGGCAAGGCCGTCCGCCCCTACGCCGCCTGACCGCAGCGCCACACCACCCAGCCGCATCGACGAGGGAGTCGTCATGAAGATGACCGCCGCCGCACTGAACGCATACGGACCGCCGGAGGTCCTGCGGCCGACGGAGCTCGACGCCCCGGAACCGGGACCCGGTGAGGTACGGGTCCGGGTCAGGGCCGCCGGGGTCCAGCCCTTCGACCTCGGGGTGCGGGAGGGCTGGGTGCCACCGGGCGCCGAGCCGGGGTTCCCGGTCGTCCCCGGCAACGAGTTCGCGGGCGTCGTGGACCGGATCGGCGAAGGCGTCGGCGACTTCGCGCCCGGCGACGAGGTGCTCGGGTACTCCCTGCTCGGCGGCTACGCCCAGTACGCGGCCGTGGCCGCCGAGCAGCTGGTCCACAAACCGGCCGCCATGCCGTGGACGGTCGCGGGCGGCTTCTCCGGCAACGGCCAGGGCGCCCACCTGGCCCTCTCCCACCTGCGCGTGCGTTCCGGGGACACCGTCCTGATCGGCGCGGCGGCCGGCGCGCTCGGCACGTTCGCCGTGCAGTTGGCGCGGGCCTGGGGCGCCACGACCGTCATCGGCACGGCGAGCGACGCCAACCACGACCATCTGCGGGCGCTCGGGGCGGTCCCCGTGACGTACGGCGAGGGGCTCGTCGACCGAATCCGCGCCGTCGCGCCGGACGGCGTGGACGCGGCGCTCGACGCGGCGGGGCCGGAGGGGCTGCGGGCCGCCGTGGCCGTGGCCAAGGACCGCGACCGGGTCGTCACGATGGTCGCCACGGAGGAGGCGGCACGCCTCGGGCTGGCCGACTGGGGCGGCACCCGGTCCGCGGCCCGGCTGGCCGAACTCACCGCGCTGTACGAGAAGGGCGCGGTCAACGTGCACCTGCGCGCGACGTTCCCGCTGGAGCGGGC